>WFSA01000124.1 GCA_015486215.1 Anaerolineae bacterium
ATCTTCATGAGGACAGGCTCTGCGAAGGCAGGAATCCACAGTCTGGGAAATCACGGATTCCCGCCTAAAAGAGTTTACCCTCACGAAGTGCCTGTCCTCACGAAGGGGGGGAATGATAACTTTGGTAGTTAAATAAATCGTAACTTCTCAAAAAGTTGGGGGCATGAGTACAGCTAATTAGGAAAGGAACGCATTTACTTGACTGACGTAATTTGTTCCTTTCTTAATTGGGTGTAATCACCCCGAAATATTGAGAAGATACTATCAGGCGATGAATTCATTCATCGACGAGCTGCCTCTATGTTGCAAACTGTAACGGAAGAACGGCCGTTTTTCCGTTATAATCCACAATTTAGGAGTCAAAAAAGATTTTTTGAGCAGATTCATCTGTCAAACCTTGAACAATGTTGCTTTTTGCGGCTGCAAAAAGTAATCTTAAGGATAATCAATATGAGAAATAGAATCGGCCGTTGGACAAAACCCTTGATTTTTAAAGATGATACCAAAAAAACATGGCGTTTCAGCTTATTGAACACCTCTTTACTCGCGGCCATGCTGCTCGTCCTGCTGGCACCTATCGGTAATCTACTTGGGCATAAAACATCTATATATTTTTATATCCTATATGGAGTATCGTTTATCGCACTCATCTTGTTGCGCCGCTTACTTTTTTCAGGCAGGGTTGAGTTGACAGGTGTACTTTCCATCACCACCATATACATACTTATAACGATGTATATACTTTCATTGGGAACAATCCGTACTCCCATGATGACATTCTATGTATTGTTAATTATTATCACTGGATTTTTATTCGGCAAACATGGGATTATCATTATAATGCTATCAGAGATACTGTTTACATCCGGTTTGATATATGCGGAAAACAGAAAGCTCTTGCCCTCCCCAGATTTCACAGTCACCATAAATGAATGGTTCTCCTACATCTTGCTTTTTGGATTAGTTAGCGGATTGACTTACTTTGTGTATAAGACAACAATCCAAGCGTTAGATGAACGCTCCCAAGAAGTTACCGCTCACAAGCAAACAGTCATTACATTGCAACAGAGCGAGACGCGCTTTCGGCATATGTTTGATCTATCACCACAACCGATATTGATCATGGATGCAGACGGCCGTATCGTAAACGCCAATCAAAAATTCCACCAAATAACAGGATATAACGACGAGGAGTTATTCAAACACACGATTTCTGAATTAGGTTTTTACAACAAAGATGATCAAGTTAAATTTGTACAAGAGTTACAAACATCCCACATCGTTGACGGTATGGAGATAGAGTTTCATATCAAAAATGGAACTATCGTAACCGCGCTGGCACACGCTTCATTTCTCCAACTTGAAGACGGGTGTTTCATCTTAGCGATGTTTATTGACATTACCAAACGTAAACGGATGGAAAAAGAGTTGCGTCAAGCAAAAGATGATGCAGAAACGGCAAACCGTGCCAAAAGCGCATTTCTTGCCAGTATGAGCCACGAGCTGCGTTCACCATTAAATGGTATTCTGGGATATGCCCAACTATTACAAGCAGACAGCCGTTTGGATAAGACTCAATTACAGAGCATAGATGTTATTTATCACAGCGGCGAGCATCTGTTAAACATGATCGATGGAATTTTAGATTTGTCTAAAATTGAAGCGGGCAAGATGAAGTTGCAGTTAGAACCATTATCGTTACGGGGGATGATTGAACAAATTAGGAGAATGCTGGCAACGAAAGCAACTGAGAAGTATCTTGATTTTAGTTGGCAAGTAGATGAGGATGTTCCTGATCACATTATCGCTGATCCTGTCCGTTTACAACAAATTTTGCTTAATTTATTAAGCAACGCGATCAAATTCACCAGTAAAGGAAAAATAGAATGTCTTGTCAAATTAGCAGCCCCTCTCTCCTCTTTCGACAACGCTCTCATTCGTTTTACTGTCAATGATACAGGACGGGGAATTGCTAAAAAGGATATAAAAAAGCTATTTGCTCCCTTTGAGCAGATTGAAGCGAGACGGGGAGATGCAAAAGGAACCGGATTGGGATTGGCGATCAGTCGTCGATTAGTCGAGTTGATGGATAGCCGTCTGCAAGTCAACAGTCAACTAGGTGATGGCAGCACCTTCTGGTTTGAACTGTTGGTAGACGTGACAGTGGAAATGAGTACATCTAATCAAGAGCCACATACCGTCATTCATAATGTGGGCAGCCCCGCCCCCCGCATTCTCATCGTGGATGATGTCCAACTGAACCGTGATCTTCTTGCTGATATTTTGACACCAATAGGGTTTATCATTGAAGAGGCAGATAGCGGACAAAAAGCGGTAGAAATAGCCCCTCTCTTCCAGCCGCATCTCATCTATATGGATTTGCGTATGCCACAGATGAATGGATTGGAGACAACGGCCGTCCTGCGTAAATTACCTATCAATCCTGCACCTATCATCATCGCCATTTCTGCCAGCGCATTTAATGAGGATAAGCAAAAAAGTTTTGATGCTGGCTGTGATGCTTTTTTTGCTAAACCTATAGATGTTACCCGTTTATTATTGCAATTAGAGCAACTGCTGGGAGATGATTGGGACTGGCGGTACGAAGAAATAAACAATAGAAAAACGCCTGTGTTAAGTGAGACCAAAACGGCCGTTACTGAGACAAAACCAATGATCCCGCCTCCTGTAGAGATAACAGAAGCGATCTACACCGCTGCCATCATCGGTGACATCCGTTCTGTCCGCAAACAGATTGCTGAACTGGAGCAAATGGGGACAATTTACCATCCAATCGCAGCTCAATTAACCCACTTGGCTGAGCAGTATCAAACGCAAGAGATTCTGGATTTATTAGGAAACGGGTAGCTTATTGAGCGACTCGCTGAATCGCCCAACACAACTTTTCAATATTACGGGGGTGATTACAACAAATTAAGAAAAGAACAAATATAACTACTCAAGTATCTTCTCAGTATTCTGGGGAGACTTGACAAATTTCCCTAATGATACTCGTGTAAAATAAAGTGCTGATGAAATTTGTCAAGTCTTGTCCACGATTCATTGAGAAGATACCAAATTACATTAGCTGACTGAATTTACTCCTTTCCCAATTAGTTGTAATCATGTCGTAACTGCTCAGGTGTAAAGTCAAGAATGGTTCACCCCTTCGAGAGTGAACCATTCATCGCTAATCCACAAAAACACGCTTGACTGAGTACTAGCTAAGGAATAAGACTTTATTAACTTACCCGTTTTACCGATATTTGAGTTTTGTCGTCCCTCACCCTAAACCTCCCCCGAAGGGGGAGGGAACTTGCTCCCTCTCCCTTTGGGAGAGGGTTGGGGTGAGGGTAAACTCCAAAGTTAAATGGGTAAGTTATTTAAGGCTCATTCCTAGGCTGAGTAGTTACCTCATTCCTAAATCCACGTACGGAGCATCCGTGTTCTGTTTTTTATGTTAAGTTGTGTAATAACATATTGTAAAGCAAATTCTGTGATTTTTGAACCATATCCCCAAAACTGAAATGCGCCTGCGTAAAATATACAATACCCAATCCCAATAAGCGGCGGTAAAATACCCTTATTATGGTTAACCAAAACGTATCCTCAGCCGTTTCTCCAACGGCCGTCCCCTCCCACGAACCCTTACTCAAGACACTTGCCTTTTTGGGCAAGAAAGTAGCCTACGCCGCCGTTGTCCTGACCATCATCATCTTTGTCAGCTTTTTTGGTCTCAAATTAGCGGGCGGGATGGAATTAGGAACGGCCGTTCCCCGCTCCCTCGCCGACACCGCCGCCTACATTGGCCGCCTGTTCAGCGGCGACATGGGCATGACCACCGCTGGCAGCCGCACCCTTAACCCATTGCCCGTCACCGAAGTCATCAAAGAGCGGCTACCGATCAGCCTCGCCCTCATTGGATTAGCGATGCTGCTTTCCGCCATCATCGGCTTGCTCTTGGGGATGCGGGCGGCGCGGAGCAAATCAGAGAGTGCCGTCACCATTTTGATCGCCACCATCATCGGCCTATCCATCCCCAGCTTTTTTGCCGCCTTTCTGCTCCAATGGGGCGTAACCAGCCTGACACGCATCATGGGCAAGCCGTTTTTACCCGTCGGCGGATTCGGGTGGGACAGCCATCTGGTACTGCCCGTTCTCGTTTTATCAGCGCGGCCAGTCGCCCAAATCACACGGATGGCGTTCGTCTCTCTGCGCGACGTATTACGCCAAGATTATATCCGTACCGCTCTCAGCAAAGGGATTCCCTCCTACCAAGTCACCCTTCACCACATTTTACGCAACGCCGCTATCCCGATTTTGACCACCATCGGCATCTCGCTGCGCTTCTCTTTGAGCAGTTTGCCCGTCATCGAACTATATTTTGGTATTCCCGGTGTCGGCGGCGCATTATTAAAAGGGATCGCTCAGCAAGATGCGAATCTGACCGTCGGCCTGACTCTCAGCTTTGGCGCGATTTTCATTTTGCTCAATATGATTCTGGAATTGAGCTATCGTTTCATTGACCCGCGCCTCTGGAAAACATCAGCCGCTATGTCCGTCCGCCAGCATAAAACGACCCGCCAAGCTCTCAAAGCATGGCGCGAAGATGCAGTTGATGTGCTGTCGAGCAATCCACTCTTCCAATGGATCGAACGGCGCAAACGGCCGTCACCCTCCAATCCATTCGCCGGCGCAGCCGCCAAAATGGCCGCCTCTGCCAAAGTAGAGCAAAAAAGCGGGACTGCACTCGCGTGGCGCAACGTACTTGGCAACAAACCGTTCGTCATTGGCGCAATTATGGTGTTCGGCATGATCGTCATCCTCCTCTTTGGGCTGAACTTATCACCCAATAATCCGTACAGCACGCAAGGATTATTGCGAATTGACGGTGTATTACAGCCGCCCCCCTTCGCCCCCAGTGCCGAGTTCCCATGGGGTAGCGACCCGATGGGGCGCGGCATTTTAAGCCTCCTGCTGACCGGCGCACAGATGACCTTATCGTTAGCGATTATGACCGTCGCCGCGCGGCTGGCTATCGGCACACTGCTAGGGGCAATGGCAGGCTGGTACAGCGGCAGCCGGCTGGATCGCGTCATCGTCGGCTTGTCGGAGGTGGTCGCCGCCTTCCCCACTTTGATTTTGGCGATGATTTTGATTTTGGCATTCGGTATTCGGCAAGGAATGGTGACATTCATTTGGGCGTTAAGTTTGGCGGGATGGGGCGAAATTATGCAATATGTCCGCAACGAGACGATCTCCATCCGCCCTAAAGCGTATATCGAAAGTGCGGTGGCGATGGGGGCGCATACGCCGCGTCTCATCGGCAAGCACGTTTTGCCGCAACTATTTTCGGCTCTCATCTCGCTGGCCGCGCTGGAAATGGGATCAGTTTTGCTGCTTTTGGGCGAGTTGGGCTTCATCAGCATCTTCATAGGCGGGGGATCGTTCATCGAACTGCCTGGCGTATCGGCCGCGCTCTATTCCGATGTGCCAGAGTGGGGCGCGCTGCTGAGCAATGTGCGCTACTACTCACGCTCTTATCCGTGGGTCGCCCTTTATCCGATGCTCGCTTTCTTCATCACCATTTTATCCTTCAATTTATTGGGCGAAGGGGTAAGGCGGCTGATTGATGATGGCAGTCTAGTCATCAATCGCATCTTTAATAAATACAGTATCGGATTCACCATCGCTCTGATTTTTGCCGTCTTTTGGCTGCAAGATAATAGCGGCCGCGCCCCATTCTTACGCGAATATGCGGAAACATTTGATGGCGGGCGAGCCATCGCCCACGTTGAACTATTGGCAGAAAACGGCCGTTCTCTAGGAACACCCGGCCAAGATGCCGCCGCCGCCTACGTCGCCGCCCAATTTGAAGCGTTCGGCCTGCAAGCGGCGGGCGAAGGCAACAGCTTCTTCCAAGAGCGGCTGCACAGTTACGAGAAATTGCTGGAAACGCCCGCCTTCACGATTGAAGATGGCGGGGCAGATCCCGTCTACGGCACAGATTACACCGCCTATCCCAGCCTAAATATGACAGAAGGGGAGGCGAATGGGGAGATTATGTTTATTGGATTAGGACGGCCGTCGAGCAACTCTCCCCGCGCCTTCAACTCCGCCTATATTGATTTAGACCGCGCCGACCTTTCGCAAAATATCGTGATGGTGCTATCTAATTGGGAAGCTGATTTCCTCGCTGAAACAGAAAAAGACGGCTTGTTGGTGGTGACTGATGATCCTGAAAAGCTGGCTAAGCGGTACACCTATTCCAGTCGGTCAGGACGGCCAATGAATATGTTCACCGGCGAGTTGAAAGGAGAAGAAACACCCGCCATTTGGATTTCAGAAGAGACCGCCAATAGGCTGTTGGCCCCTTCAGGCATAACCGTCGCCCAGTTACGCCAGCAAAATGAAGAGCTTGCTACTGAGGAAGTGGCGCAATTGCCGATCAACACGACGGTCAGCATGAGCGTACATGGAGAAATTGTAGAGAAGCATCTTGTGCGCCACGTCATCGGTTTTTGGCCGGGAGATGAAGGGTACGAAGGGTGTGACGATTGCATGGACAGGGAGCTGCTGGTGGTGATGGCGCAGTTGGACAGCCCGCCCCTGCCGCCGCTCGCAGGGGAGTATGCGGCGGCAAATAATAATGGCAGCGGCGTTGCCATCATGTTGGAAACGATCCGCTTGATGAAGGAGGCAGGGTATCAGCCCGGCCGTTCCATCCTGTTCGTCGCCTATCACGGTGAAGGGCTGGATGGCGGTGAGTTCGTCTACAATCCTGATATCACCCGCTTTTTGCAAGCCAAAACGGGGTTTGCGACCGTTTTTGAACCCGAAGCGATCATTCAATTGCGCGGAGTCGGCGCGGGCGATGGGGATCGGATGGAGTTGTCGGCGGCTGGCAGTTTGCGATTGGCTGAACTGTTTGAAACGGCCGCGCGGCAAACGGGCGTAGACAGCATACGGGCAAAGGAGAGTATCAATATCGGCCTCATCTACTCAGACGACGGGGGAACGGTCAACGCCAATGCCGCCCCTCTCCTCAATTTAAGCTGGCAAGGATGGGAAAGCAGATCGCGCACGCCGCAAGATGATTTGGACTCGCTTTCGGTTGAAATTCTGGAGAAATCGGGGCGGGCGTTTAGCTTGATGTTGATGATGTTGGGGGAGGAACAGAATTATTAAAATGGGCATGATTCAAATGGGAATTAGGGAAAATAGTATCTTCCCAATAAATCGTGGACAAGACTTGACAAATTTCATCAGCACTTTATTTTACACAAGTATCATTAGGAAAATTTGTCAAGTCTCCCCAGAATACTGAGAAGATACTTGCGGAACTTCAAATTATCATTCCCTTATCTTCATGAGGGCAGGCTCTGCAAAGGCAGAAATCCACAGTCTGGGAAATCATGGATTCCCGCCTAAAAGAGTTTACCCTCACGAAGGTGGGGGCGGGAATGACAACTTTGGTAGTTAAATAAATCCGCGTTCTATTTTTTTGTGAATGAGAGATTGGGAAAACGGCCGTTTCTCCCATACCTGTCTTTGCGAATGAGGATTGAGCGGCAAAAATCAATCCGCGGATTACGCCGATTAACGCAGATTCTTACAGCAACTATGTTGCCAATCTGCGCGAATCAGCGTAATCTGCGGATTTTTTGATTGTGGGGGGAAACGGCCGTTTTTGACCTAAGCGAAGCGTAACGGAAACGGCCGTTTTATCGCTCAGCTGCTCTCTTTTTTGCCCCATATACTTGGAATAATGTACTAAAAATCGAAAAATATACCGCAATCTTTTGAGCAATAACTTGCAATCCAGCCCCTTCTTCACTATTAAAATCAGGCCCATACAACATATACAGGATATAAAAGAGTAAACTCAGGCCAAATAGGACGTATGCATAAGCGTATATATTGGGATAAGAGGGGAGGTGCAGGATGGCGGCGGCATAGAAAAAGGTCATTACCGTAAATCCGCCGAATGCAATGAGGACGGATAGTTGGTGGGCAGGCAGATATAAATTAGAAGGGGTGACAGCTACGCCGATATAGCCTAACCCGGATACGATGGTAAAAAATGAACCGATACAGGCTAATTTGTGGGTAACGGCCGTTTCCCTAAAAAGATATGGCGCGGCGGCAGCGAATGCGATCAAGCCGATGCCCATCAAAAATAATGCAGACATAAACAGAATCATTACCAATAGATTGGCTTCACCATGATACCAGACCGTTTTGCCCAAATCGCTGAAAAAATTTTGGGTGAATGCGTAGCTGGTAGATGTCGAAACGAATTCACTGCCCCCCGTATACAAAAACATGGCGGCTGTGGTCAGCACGATAAAGCCAATCAGGGCAAGCATCGTTCCTGTGAGTGCGCGTTCTTGCCATATGGTTTCATTACGATTCATTGTTTTTTCCTCTTTTATTCATAAATTGACGGGTTGAGGCGATTACATTTCCCATCGTTGTTCCTGTGGCCGCAAAGCCGATTGCACCCAATATCATCATCAAAACGAAGTAGAGGGCGTGATAGCCAAAGGCGAAGGCGGCAGATGGCAGTTCTGGCTGGCCTAAAAGCTGCAAAGCGGCGATGACACCAGCATGAAATACGCCAACTTGTCCTGGTGATGATGGGGCGGCAACGGCGAAGGCGGCGGCGGAGACGACGAATCCCGTCATTGGGATTGAGGGGTGCAGGCCGACTGCTTTCATGCCGTTGTAGTAAGCGAACAGAATGGGGAACCAGATTAGCACGCTTAATGCACCGACAATAAGCCCGTCGCGCAGGCGGGTGAAGATGAGTAAGCCGTCAAGTCCGTCTTCTACGCGCTGCGCCCATTTATCGTTGTTTAAGAAAGGGATGCGGTTGAGAACGGCCGTTGTCACCCCCATCACCCACTCTCTTTGATTGGCGGCTATGATTAAGAGTAGAACGGCCGTCAGCGATATAAATCCGGAAAGGCGGGTGAAAGATTGCATCCATGTTGGCAATGTTTCGACCGTTGATAAGGTGAACGGCAGCAGGATGACAAAAAAGAGCATGTCCAGCAGTCGCTCTATAACCATTGTGGATAACCCGCGTGAGATGGTGACGGGCGGCACATTACCGATCAAAATTGCGCGTGCCACATCGCCCAGCCGAAACGGCAGGATAAAGTTGAGCATATAGCCGATGCTCTGAATATGAAAAATTTGTGTGGTGGGAATTTCGTTATTGAGCAAAATACGCCATCGCACGGCACGCAAAAGCATAAAAAGCATGATGCCGATGAGGGTGAGCAGGCTGTAACGGGGATCGGCCGTTTTCATGGCGTTCATGATCTCGGCTGGGTTAATGAGGAAAAATATTCCGGCCAGACAGAGCAAACTGACGATAAGTCCCACCCAAACCTGTTTTTTCTTTGCGTTCACTGCCATGTTCAATAGTATACCAAATTTGCTATCTTCTCAGTATTCTGGGGAGACTTGACAAATTTCCCTAATGATACTCATGTAAAATAAAGTGCTGATGAAATTTGTCAAGTCTTGTCCACAATTTATTCTGGGGAGACTTGACAAATTTTCCTAACGGTACTCATGTAAAATAAAGTGCTGATGAAATTTGTCAAGTCTTGTCCACGATTTATTGAGAAGATATCAAATTTGCTATAATAGCGTTCAATTCGTATCATTTGAGCAGGGCGATTGCGATCTTCAAAATGGGATACAAATTTCACGACAGGAAATCATGTGATTCGCAACTAATCTCAATGCAATGCAATCCTCTATCTCTATACTCTAGCTCTAACTTCATTACTCTGAGGATTTTATGGTAAATTTAATTAGTCGTGTACGACGCAATCATGGATTAGAACATGCAACTATTCATATGCTGAGTGCCAAGCATACGCAATTTAGCGCACAAGGGAACTCTGATCATAAGGGGTTTTCGTTGAATATATATGGTGAGTTGACGTTGGCGGATGTGGAAACGGCCGTTTACGAAGCCCACAAACGTCTCTCCAATGGCGAACACGATCTCGCTGTTCACCAAAATTGCGGCACGGTGCTGGTGACGATGGGCGTATTGGCGGCTCTTGGCTCGCAGCTTGCATTTATGTATGAAGAGCGACGGCAGAAGCGGTCACAGATGAATTTGCCTGTGTTTACGGCGGCTGCGCCAACGGCCGTTCTCCTTTCCATTATCGCTATTATTGTGGGACGGCCGTTAGGCATCAAATTCCAAGCAGCATACACCGTTGAGGGAGACATTGGCGATCTCAAAATCGTTCGCATCCGCGCCGTCCGCCCCAGCATCATCACCCGCATCTTCCGCCTCCTTCTCGGCGGCAGCGGGCATGGGCAGAAGGCGACAGCGTATCGCGTGGAGACAAGGCAATAAATTGCCAATTGACAATTGACCATTACTTATGTTTTACATTTTGCACGGTAAGGACGAATATAGTAAGAAAAAAGCGTTGGGTACATTGCGCGGACGGTTGGGCGATCCGGGGATGATGGAGTTGAACACGGCCGTTTTCGAGAAACCGCCAACCTTCACCATGTTACGCCAAGCGTGCGACGCTGTCCCCTTCCTGACCAAGTCGCGGCTCGTCATTGTCCATAATTTATTGAGCAGTAAGCCGAGCAAAGAGATGATCAAATCGCTCAAAGCGTATTTGCCGATATTGCCCGATAGCAGCAAGCTCGTTTTTATGGAAACGGGCGATGTGCGGAGCAATGGCATTATCGCCAAATTGGCAAAATCGGCCGAGAATGGGTATATCAAAAAGTATGAGCCGTTGAACGCAGGGCAGGTGTCGCGCTGGATTATGAAATATGTTGAGAGAGAAAACGGCCGTATCTCTCCCCATGCCGCCCACATTTTAGCCGTCGATACGGAGGGCAGTCTGCAAATTTTGTCTAATGAATTGGACAAATTGCTCATGTATAAAAATGGTGAAACCATCGAATCGGACGACGTGACCTTGCTCTCTCCTTACGTTGCCGAAGCGAACATTTTTGATTTAGTGGACACGATTGGCAATCGCAACAGCAAAGGGGCGGCGTTACTATTAGACAAAAAATTGCGCGAAGGGACGGAACCGTTCTACCTTTTTGCAATGATTATTCGTCAATTTAGATTATTGATTCAGGTGAAGGAAACGGCCGTTGACGGCCGTCGCGCCCCTGCCGTCGCCAAAGAGTTGCGAATGCACAAATTTGTTGCCGGCAAAATGATTCAGCAAAGCAGCCATTTCAGCATGACCCAGCTAGAACAAATTTATCGTCACCTCTTAGACATTGACATCGGCGTGAAAACTGGCAAAAACAACATGGTGACAGCGTTGAGCTTGTTATTGGCGACGCTGACGGCCGTGCCATAGTAATTGTCAATTGACAATTATCCAAAGGATGTCACATGAAACATAATCCACTAAAGCGTAATCTATTTATTTTCATCATTCTGTTGCTCACGGCCGTTGGCTGTGAGGGCGAAGAGACCCGTCCTGCTTTAGAAATGCCATCAATACCACTACCCGATACGCCTGTTGCTGCTACAGCGGTGAATGAGGATGCGTCGGCGCAATTGCAGCCCACGCCGACCATCGCGCCGACGATTACACCGACGGCGGCACCAGAGGCGACGGCTGCGCCAACTGCCATCACCGCGCCAGTGACGGAGGGGCTACCCACGATTAGCAGCGATTTACTCTTTATCGCTGAGGGAGCGTTCAAATGGTGGCGGCACGACTTAGGGCAGATCGAGACATTGATGATGGGAGGAACGGCCGTCTCATCCGACTCATCCCCCCGCGAGCGTGCATACACGCCAATTGTCGGCGATGTCACCGCATTAGTAATTAATGACGATGGCTCGCAAGCAATTATCGCCAAATTGACCGATGAAATGCCATTCATCCCCGATCCCGAAAACCCATATACAGACACGATTGGCGTGTACCAAATCATTCGTTTCGATTTCAACAGCGGCGAACAGGTGATGATGTTCCCGACACTGTTCAGCCGATACACACCCATCCTATCCATCTCTCCCGACGGGCAGCGCATGACCGCTGGCGGCTTGGGGACGAGTACATTTGAAGAGTTGAACTTGATAACCGACGGCGGATTGTTGAGCGGGAACTTATATATACGGGATACGGCCGTCGGTGCATCGCCTAAAATTATCGACCGTTGCGTAGAAACATGTCACGGTATCGCTTGGCATATAGATAATAATTTATTCGTTTATGGCAATCAAGACGGGTTGAAACTGTATAATATCTCCGCTTCGGCTCCCGATCTGCTGGTTGACGGGGCGATAGATAATAATCACCTATATGGAAAATTCTTCAGCCCGATCAGCTGGGCAAACAACGGCCGTTTTCTCTTGATGCAATACAGCGAATATATTGAAGGCGGCGAACGCGCCGTTTTTGATATTCTCAGCCGACAAGTGATGAGCGTTCCCAATTCGGGCGCATATGTCGGCCCGTATGCTCATATGGATTGGATGAACGATGCCCGCCTTTTCCTTGTCCGCCAAAATGAATCGTATCAGGCAGTTGGGGAAACCCTGCGTGTTGATGTCGATAGCGGTCAAATTATGGTAGACGAAACGGTGCTGCTTTCACAAGGCCACATCTATCCAGTCGCACCGAAACATTGGCCGGACGGCCGTTTCGGCTACGCCCTCTTCAAAGTGAATTCCGATATAATTCAAGGGATTGATGATAGTAGCAGCGGCTTATATCAACGGATTTCTTTTAACGAAGAGGCCGCGCGGCTGAACGATCTGCCCGCTCTCAATGAATTTTTTACATCTGCCGAATGGAACGCTGATGGCAGCAGCTTCGTCATCAGCGATTTGGGAACGATGTGGTACATCTCTGGAACGGGCGGAGCGGTGCAAAATATGACAACGGCCGTCGGCCTTTCCGTCCACTCCTTCAACTGGATAAAATAACGATCTGGGATTGGGAGATGGGGAGCGTGTCATGCGATCCCCATCCCCCAACCCCCGTTTTCCCATGCAGATTATTGACGGTACTTTCCCCAAAGAACGAGGCCGATGGCATGTAGCCGTCTTGCTCACCCCGCATGATTCATTAGGCAAGGGATGGCGTTTGAGCCGTCTATTAGCTGATGCCAACAGAGGTGCGCTAATCGCCGTCGTCGCCGTCACTGACACAAAGGATGAAGAGGAAATGGCGGCGGCGCAAAAATTGATAACGGCCGTTCGCACATTCAGCGAAGATATTACCTGTTATCAGATAATGGTGGAGGTACGGCCGTTTTCCAACGATCTCAACGAGATCATCCAAAAAACAGACATTGATCTGCTGGTCACCAACGCCCGTGCCGCCAATCAGCATAATCTTAATCGACTGCATTGCGGCATCGCCGTCATGCGCGGCGACCGCACCGATCTCATCGACGAAGATACCGCCAATGATGATAACAGCATTCGCCACATTCTCGTCCCCACTTCTGGCGGCCCCAATACCGTTTACACATTCAGCACACTGCTCAATCTCATCCACGAAGAGATCAAATTGACCGCTCTTTACATCGCTCCCGCCCGTTTGGGCGAGCATGAAGTGGCCTTAGGCCGCGCTCGTCTCAAAAAAACATTGGATTACATTGATGCCGACGGCCGTATCGAAACCAAATTACTCGTCACCGATTCCGTCATCGACGGCATCGCTGAGGAAGCGTCCAAAGCGTATGATTTAGTCATCATCGGAGCCAGCAAAGAAAGCTCGCTCGACAAATATCTATTCGGCGATATTCCCAGCGCGGTCGTGCGCCAAAGCCAACGGCCGATTATGGTGATGCGCCAAGAAAAAGGGCATTTGCGCGATTTTGCGGCGTGGATGGGATGGGCGTGGCAGCGCATCATTCCCCGCTTCAGCATCGAACGGCGCAATGAGGCGTATGTTCGCATCCGCCGCAGCGCACGCCCTACCCGTGATTTTTACATTCTCATCACATTCGCCTCCATCATCGCCGCGCTGGGGCTGATCGCCAATAGCGGCGAAGCGATCATCGGGGCGATGTTGGTCGCGCCGCTGATGGCTCCGATTGTGGGGGCCGGATTGGCGGCCGTTTTGGGAGATGCCCGTTTCTTGCGGCTGTCGCTGGGAGCGATTTTGCGCGGCATTCCGCTTTCGATTGGGATGGGAATGCTGGTCGGGCTGTTCGTTCTTGGAAATCCGCCTACTCAAGAGATGATTGCACGCTCGCATCCGAGTTTGTTCGATTTGGCTTTAGCTCTTTTTTCAGGAATGGCGGGGGCATATGCGCTGGCAAATTATTCATCGCTGGCGAGTGCGCTGCCGGGAGTTGCCATCGCCGCGGCGTTGGTTCCGCCGCTGGCGGTGATGGGGATTTCGATTGTCAACGGCCGTTTGGAAGAGACATTGGGAGCATTTTTACTGTTCATCACCAACTTTGTAGCGATTAGTTCAGCAACGGCCGTTGTCCTGCTCGCTCTCGGCTTCCGCCCGCCCACAACAGAAAAAGCACGCCGCCATTTACAAGCAAACTCCGCCCGTGTCGCCCTCTCATTGCTGCTCATCATCGCTGGTTTGCTCGCCTACAGCACCTACGCCCTCAGCCGCGAATCAACGGCCGAATCACAGATTGATAACGCCGCCGCCCAAGCGGTGACCGATGTAGTCAATGGGACGATTATAGATAAGCCGCAATTGAACGGAGCGTTACTTTCTGATGATCTGCTAGAAATTAACTTGATTATCCGCACCTCAGAAAATGTGCAATATCGGAATGTGGCCGCCATTCAGGAGCAAATCGCGCTTGAATTGGGACGCGAGGTGGGGTTGACGGTTGAACTGATCAGGGTGAAAAAGGTGGAACCGTTTGAACCGCCGGCAACGGCCGTGCCGACTGTTGTTCCTGAATGAACCATTCTGCGTATCTTCTCAGTATTTCGGGGTGAGTACAACAAATCAAGAAAGGAACACATTGCGTCGGTTGAGTCAATCTGTTCTTTTCTAAATCTGCTGTACTCATGTCCCCGATTTTTTGAGAAGATACAGTATCATTAGGAAAATTTGTCAAGTCTCCCCAGAATACTGAGAAGATACGGCGATTGCAACCTCCAAATCGCACTGTTAAATTCCAAATTTACATCGTTTTTAGCAGTCCCGCAATTGACATAACATGTGAATTGCGGGGAATATATACGTTATGATTGTCGTGATCGTATGTCATGATCGTTTTCGTAATCGGTTTTTTCGATTTTCGATCACAATCACGATCACGAATTAAGGCAAGGTTGCAATCGCCCTGCTATCTGTTGGGCGCGTTACGCCATCCCCCCATAATCGTGTTATACTTGTGGTAAAAACAGGAACATTTGAGCTATGGCAAAACGAAAAAGTACAACAAAACGGCCGTCCCGATCACGATCTAAAAAGAAGAAGAGTCGTGCGTTGCCCTCCCCTTCCATCAACATAAATACACAGCAAAAGGTGATGATTGCTGGTGTGGCGGTTATATTTGTGACGGCCGTTCTCCTCCTCAGCCTCCTCTCCCCCAATCAAGGGCAATTGACCCGTAGTTTGGCCGATCTGCTGGGGCGCGTTTTTGGCTGGGGCAGTTTTCTTGTCCCCATCACGACCGGATTTGCGGGGCTGTATTTGGTGCTATGGGGAATGGAGCAGGAGCCAGAATTGCCCGCCTATCGCACGATAGGCGTTGTGATTCTCTTTTTTGTGGTGATGGCCTTTGCCACCTTGACCGTTTTGCTACTCAATAACGGGGTGGACGATCTGTGGCTGATGGCTGACGCGCAAATTGGCGGCGGCTATATCGGCGGAGGAATCGTTTGGCTGCTTTCTCGTTTCATTGGGGTGCTGGGCACTGTTTTTATTTTGCTAATTTTGGGTGTTGTCGCCATTTTTCTCGCGTCAGGGGTGTCACGACAGGAGATTGGGGAGTATGTTACCACGCACTATGCGTTGTTCTTGAAATGGCGTGAGGAACAAAAAGAGGAGCGGGCAAAGGAGGAGCGGCGAGACCCGCCCATCACCCCCGCGCCGAAGAAGAAGGAAAAACGGCCGTTGCTGCTGTCAAGAGATAAGGGGGATGAGCAACAGACGCTGATCGAAAAAATTAAACGGCCGTCGCGCCCATCACGCAAGAAAACGAAGAAAAAAGAGGCCAAAAAACAGCCGACCGCCCCCCATCCCCCATTCTTGGGCAATACGCAGGCGGGGAGCGTCAACTGGACGCTGCCCAAACTGGAAGATATGCTGGACTCGGGGACAGAGCAGGATGTGCATAGCGCGACGATTCGTGAACAAGTTGAGATTATCGAGCATACGCTGGAAAGTTTTGGCGCACCAGCGACCGTCGTCGATATTCATCAAGGGCCGACCATCACCCAATTTGGGGTTGAGCCGCTCTTTATTCAACAGCGTAACGGCAAACGGACGAAGGTGAAAGTCAGCAAAATCGCAGGGCTTTCTGATGATTTGACGCTCGCTTTGGCGGCTGAATCGATCCGTATTCAAGCCCCTGTGCCGGGAAAGGGGTATATCGGTATCGAAGTGCCGAATCCACAAAAGGCGTTGGTCTCATTACGTGATGTGATGGAGACGAAGGTATTTACAAAATCTAAGGCGGCGTTAGCGGTTGGATTGGGGCAAAATGTGGCCGGACAGCCTGTTGTTTCTGATTTGGCGGGAATGCCGCATGTTCTCATCGCGGGGACGACAGGATCGGGCAAATCGGTCTGCGTGAATGGGATTATTGCCTGCTTATTGGTGCAGCATACGCCCGAAGAGTTGAAGTTGGTGATGGTTGACCCCAAACGGGTGGAATTGACGGGCTACAACGGTATTCCCCATTTGGCCGCGCCCGTCGTGGTGGAGATGGATCGGGTGATCGGCACGCTGCAATGGGCGTTGCGGGAGATGGATACGCGCTACAAAATGTTCGCCGACATCGGGGCACGAAATCTAATTGATTTTAATAAGAAGGTGCAGAAAAGCGGCAAGTTCTCAAAATTGCCATATATCGTCATCATCATTGATGAATTGGCCGATTTGATGATGTTGTCACCAGAAGAGACGGAGAGGGGAATTACCCGCTTGGCGCAAATGGCGCGGGCGACGGGGATTCATATGATTATTGCGACGCAACGGCCGTCTGTCGATGTTGTCACTGGCTTGATTAAAGCAAATTTCCCCGCCCGTATCGCCTTCGCCGTCGCGTCCAGCACGGACAGCCGCGTCATTTTGGATTCAACGGGGGCAGAAAAGCTGCTGGGGCAAGGGGACATGCTGTTCCAAAGCCAAGACGCGCCTTCCCCTATCCGAATGCAGGGAGCGTATGTCAGCCCCGATGAGTTGAACAGGATCATTAACTATTGGAAGACGGCGCGCCGATTCAATTTGGTACCGCCGAGTGCGTCTGTTGTGCCACGCGAAATTTTGGCAAAAGAGGTGCAAAAGGAGGCGGTCACAGTGAGGAAGGGGAAGGAAACGGCCGTTGACATCACGCCATCTACCAATGCGGGAAAACTGCCTTTTAGTAAGGTTACCGCGCCTGTGCCTGCGGGCAGCGGCGAGAAAAAGAAGAAGAAAGCAGGGGGAGAGACGGCCGTTTTTCCCAACCCGCCTTTATGGGAAGATTTGCAAAAAGAGGCGGCAAAACCCCAATATGAAGATGCGCTGATGGAAGATGCAATTGCTTTGGTGCGCCAACTCAATAAAGCGTCCACCTCGCTATTGCAACGCCGTTTCCGTATCGGCTACACGCGTGGCGCACGCATCATGGACGCGATGGAAGAGATGGGCATCATTGGCCCGCCGACAGGAACGAGTAAAGCGCGGGAAGTGATGAATAATGAATAATGAATTGAGAATAATGAACTATTAATAGTGTACACTTGCAAACCTGCAAACCTGCTTACTTACCCAACAATGAATGAACAAACCTCTCCTTTTCGACATAATGTATATATGACAATGGTTGTTGCCCGTCGGGAAGTGCGTGACTCTTTTCGGGATTGGCGCATTATAATCCCGATCTTTGCCCTCACCTTCTTTTTTCCTGCGCTGATGAATTTTACGGCTCGCCGTATCATCTCTTTTCTTGGTGCGTATGGGGCTGATATTATTGCGACGCAGTTAGTTCCGTTTTTGCTATTGGTGGTCGGCTTTTTCCCCACATCGTTCTCGCTTATTATTGCGCTGGAAACTTTTGTCGGCGAACGGGAGCGCAAAAGTATGGAGCCGCTTCTCTCCACGCCGTTGAGCGATGTTCAGCTTTATTTTGGCAAGATGCTGGCCTCTGTCGTGCCGCCGTTGAGTGCCAGCTATGCAGGCATGACGGTTTATATGTTGGGATTGGCATTCAGCATCGGCTGGGAGCCATCGTTTCAATTGGTGGCGCAAATTTTCTTTTTGACGACGATGCAGGGGCTTATCATGGTCGCTGGTGCGGTCGTCATCTCCAGCCAGACGACGAGTGTGCGGGCGGCTAATCTGTTGGCCAGTTTCATCATCGTGCCGATGGCTTTGTTGTTACAAGCGGAGGCGATGGCTCTTTTTTGGGGCAATCATGCGGGAATTTGGTGGCTGGTTTTGGCATTGGCGATAACGGCCGTTGTCCTGATGCGTATGGGAACAGAGACGTTCAATCGTGAAGGGTTAATGGGGCAGGAGATCGACGTGCTAAAGTTGAGCGTGATCGCGGGGCGGGTGTGGGATCGGTTTACGGGGAGGGAGGGAGACGGCCGTTATCCCCATCCCCTTAACTGGTACAAACAGACGCTCCGTATCCTCCCCCATCTGCGCTATCCCATTCTCTTATTGCTCATCGCCTTAGTCGGCGGCGTGCTTGTCGGCGTGACACTTGGGCAGCAATACCCGCTTCCGTCAGAGATGCAGCAGCTGCTGCTTGATAAGAATTGGAACGAGAATTTAGAGCAATTGCAAGGGTTATCGAGCAGTCTGCCGCGACTCATTGTGCTGCAAAATATCCGCGTGTTGACATTGAGCGCATTGATCGGCATCTTTAGTTTTGGCGTGTTGGCTGTGATTATTTTTATCGTGCCGTGGGCGTTGATTGGGTATATTGCGGCTCAATTTGTGTTGGTTGGGCAAAACCCGTTCTTATTTGTGTTAGCGGCCGTTGCCCCCCACGCGACGGTTGAACTGCCCGCCATTTTGCTGGCAACAGGAGCGGCGTTGCGCTGGCATGTCGGCATCATGGCTCCACCGAAGGATCGCTCATTGGGGGATGCGTTCTTAGATAATATGACTGACTTTTTCCGCGTTTTCTTCGGGCTGGCAATCCCGCTATTGATCCTATCTGCGTTTATGGAGGCGTATATCACGCCGCAAGTGTTGGCGGCCGTTTATGGGGGCGGGTGACAGAGTAGAGATAAAGATATTTACAGTTTAATAGTATCTTCTCAATAGATCGTGGACAAGACTTGACAAATTTCATCAGCACTTTATTTTACACGAGTATCATTAGGAAAATTTGTCAAGTCTCCCCAGAATACTGAGAAGATACGTTTAATAGGATGCAGATTTTCAGGATTATCAGGATAAACCAGAAAAGGATGATCCGCAGATTTCGCCGATTGACGCAGATAAAAACATTCAATCTGCGCTAATCGGCGAAATCCGCGGACAATTTCTTCTACATGGTACAAGAATATCACTGATATATTTTGCAAGTTGATGTGCAATAGTCACTATATGGTGTCAATGTATTTCAGGACTCAACAGACATTGACCATTGACCATTAATCTCCGTTAATGAAGCATACTCGACAGAAATATCGGATTTGGACGACGTGGGGGATGGCGGCTTTGCTGCTGTTCGGCTTTGCTTTGCGCGTCCATCGGTTGGGGGAGCGTGCTGTTTGGTGGGATGAGGGGTGGTCGGTGTGGATGGCGCGGCACAGTCTGCTCGCCATCGCCCAAGAGACGGCGCATGATGTGCATCCGCCGCTTTATTTTTGGCTGCTACACAGCTGGCGGTTGCTATTGGGTGATAGTGAGTTTGGATTGCGCCTGTTATCGGCCGTTTTCGGCACGCTCGCTATCGCCGCCACGTATCTATTGGGCAAAGCGATGGCTGGGCGGTATGTGGGGCTGTTGGCGGCTCTGTTTTTGACCGTTTCTCGTTTTCATATCGTGTGGTCGCAGGAGATTCGGATGTATGCGTTGGCAGGCTTGCTGGCACTATTGGCGGCGTGGGCGGCTATGCGCTTTTGGGAGGGGCGGGGAGGCTTGCTGGCCTATATTTTCTTCACAACGGCTGGTTTGCTAAGTTTGTATCTGTATTTCCCTATTCCTGTTGCCATCAATGCCGCTTTTTTATGGCAATGGCGGCATAAACGACGGCTGCTGTGGCGATGGGCGGCGGCGCAAACGGCCGTTCTCATCATTCTCTCCCTCTGGCTGCAATACGCCCTGCGCGGCTTTCTCCGCAACTCATCAGCCACCCCGATCAGCGTCTGGGATTTTCTCAAAATTTATTGGACGGTGCTGGTGATGGGCGTGCCGCTCAATGTGGATGCGTATGCCCGTTTTACCTTGCCTGTGCTGGCTATTTTTACGGGCGGAACGGCCGTATTACTCCATCAATCCCGCAAAAGCTGGAAGATGGCACGCAATTTAACAGTATTACTCGTTGGCCTGCTGCTGCCCGTTGCCGTCGTCATCTACATCACCATCCCCAAAGCGGGAGCGTACGCGCCGCCCTTCTCTCCCCGTTATTTAGTTATTTTTACAGGTTATTTTGTCATTTTATTAGCGTGGGGAATTGCCAATGAGCAATTATCAATGAACAAAGGGCGATTGTTCATTGTTCATTGCTCATTGCTCATTGTTCTTTTCGTGTCGTGGGTGGGGATGAAGGATTATCATCACGGACGGGTGTTGGTGGATGATTATGGCGCGTTGGCGGCGGCGTTGGCGGCATATCGGGGGGAGAATGACGGGGTGATTTTGTACGCTGACCGTGATTGGCCGATCTTTGCGTATCATTATGCCGATGCGTGGAATGGTGTGCCGAGCGGCTGGAATGTGGATGGGGAGACGGCCGTTTCCTACCTCTCCCCTCTCTGGCAGGCGCATGACGGCCTCTGGCTGGTGACAACCCCATACGGCACAGCGACCGATCCCGATGGGCATATCCCCGCATGGTTAGCGGAAAATGCGGCCGCATCCCAAACATGGGAGTATGGAGATAAGGCGTTGACCTTTTATGCCAAAACGGCCGAGCGGGCGGCGGCGACTGCATTATATAACGGGGTGACTTTGCCTCAATTTCGTCAGCTTATTTTTACTGAAGAGGCCGCCTTTATAGGATACGATCTGCCCGCGCATACATATCACACGGGGGACACGATTCGTTTGGGGAGTTATTGGCAATGGCATTTAGAGGGAATATCTTCACCTGTCATACGACTTGTGGATAAGATGGGGAAAACTTGGGGAGAAACGGCCGTTTCTTTTTCCCCCGACTCCCTCACTTCCATTACCAGACAGCTTCGGTATGAACATCACTTTCCCATCCCCGCCGATGCGCCATCGGGCAGCTATGCGATTATGGTGGACGACACGGCCGTCACCCATGTGCAGATTCGGCAGCGCACGCAAAACGTGCTCACCGCTGCCGATGTGGATATTGAAAATCGGCTGGATGTCCGTTTTCAGAATGGGGTTCAACTGCTCGGCTATGCTATCGAAAATGAGGCGATGACGGCTGGCGAGCCGCTCCATTTGACGCTTTATTGGCAGACGGACAAGCCGATCTCAGGGACGTATAAGGTGTTTACCCATCTGATTGGGGAGGTGTGGAATGGGGAGACGGGTAATTTTTTGTGGGGACAACAGGATAATGAGCCGGTGAGCGGCAAACGGCCGTTGCCCACTTGGCGCACGAATGAACTTATCGTTGATTCTTACGGGATGCCGACCGCTTTGAACGCGCCTGACGGCCGTTACACCTTAGAAATCGGCCTCTACAATCCTGTCACAGGCGACCGCCTGCTCACAGAAGCGGGAGCCGACCATATTTTACTCTCGCCGATTACGCTTCATGCAAGCAAATGAAGCGTACTTATTTTTTGTTTACATCACGTACTATTTGTTGAATAAATTGATCCCCATTCGCCCCAGCGTATCATTTTCTGTGAATTGATAATGGAGGAGACCGCCAACGTGCATCAAGAATAGAAGCAGCATCAATGCGGCACCGATATTGTGGACAGAAACTTGCTGCACTTGTTTGATTAATGCAGGCTCAACAGCAGCGGGCGAAATGCCGATGCCGCTTGCCAATAATATGCCAACGCCGCTAACGCCTAAAACAAGTGCGACGAGCAGGATCAGCCGATGATTCCAGACCAAAATTTGTTTGCGCCATGCTGGCATTGGCAAATCATCTGGGCGGCTGTCCACAAACATCCAAACAATGCGTACCACTGTCAGCAGCAAGATAAGTAATCCCAGCGTGACATGCGCCTTATATAGTTGAGCAATGTCTCCGCGGGTCATCACTTTACCCATGATCCAAAGCGTAATAATAAGCAATACGCTTGTCCAATGGATCAAGCGGGCGATTGTGCCGTAAGCGTTTGGGCTGCCTTTCATTTTGTCTCTCCTTTTTTGATATGTGTTACGTATTTTCTTAAAAAAATTGGGGGCATGAGTACAGCAGATTTGGAAAAGAACAGATTGACTCGACTGACGCAATTTGTTCCTTTCTTAATATCTTCTCAGTATTCTGAGGAGACTTGACAAATTTTCCTAATGATACTCGTGTAAAATAAGGTGCTGATGAAATTTGTCAAGTCTTGTCCATTGCCTGAAATGATCTTTTGCACGTTTAGGGTTGCACGTTTAGGGTTGCCCGCTGGGTCGCCCAATCCGTGTCCCTTTATTCTACTCGAATGATAAGCTATACACCGCATTTGTCAATGTCTGCGGGGCGATGGCGGCGACGATGAGAATGCGCTTGTCGCCGCGCTCTGCTGGCGGCAAAGTGAGGGAAAAACGGCCGTCTGCCACCTCCAAATTCTGCACCTCAATTCCCGTATCGCTGACCGTGACCAATTGGAGCGGCCACGTCTGCGGGGTTTCCTCCGTTGAGCGGGCGAACCCTTCCGCCTGCCAACCCGCATCCACCGTTTCCACATCATCATCAAACCCGATTTCGGCAATGCTGATATTGTCTAACGCCAACCCGCCATATGTCAAAATCAGATCGGTCACATATTCGTAGCGCAATAAAATTTCTTGCCCCGCGTAAGGGGTAAGGTCAATCTGCTCATGGAACCACGTTTGCTGGCGGCCTGTGTAATACCGATCTGTATAGGCGACATGGGACGGATCATCGGACGGGTTAGTTCCTTGCATATTGTCGCCGATCACTCCTTGCCACGTCTGCCCGCCATCGGTAGAAACGGCGACATAAGCGAAGTCGTACCCTCCCTCTATGTCCACATATACGTCATATTCCAGCGTTGCGCTGTTCACATCGCGCAAATCAACGGCGCGGGTGAGGCGTGGTGTGCTGTAATTGCCGCGCTGAGCAACCCACATCCACTCGCCCGATTGGGGGGCGGCATTGAGGAGAGAAACGGCCGTTTCTCCCATAAATTCGATCTGCATCTCCTCTGTCGGCAAGGCGTAATAATCGGCTGCGTATTGATGGACGGTCTCTTTTCTTGCATAAGGGAGCAAGACTGTCTCCATCGCTGCCGTGTCCAGCGATACGCCGTTAAATTGATACAATTTGGGCGCGTTATCTTCGTTGTGTACGGCGAGCGCGGTCAACCAATCGAGGAAAAACTGTTCGCTTGTGATTCCCAAATTGTGGGCGGCCGACAGTTCGTCAATCACATCTAAACTGTACGCCTCGCTCGTCGCTATTTCGCGGTAAAGCTCTTCACCAAAGCGATCAAACATATACCGATTCATCACATATCCCTGCCCGTAATATGGCATCGTGTCGCCGTCAATCCAACTGTTCAACTGCTGATCGGGGTTGCCGAGAAAATCGTTGCCGCGATAGTGACCGCTGTCGGGATAGCCGTTCAACTCTTCGGCTAAGATGGCTGAGCCTTCGGCCATATAATCCGCATCTCCTTGATCGTGGTTATCTTCGATCATGTGGCGGAACTCATGGGCAAGGACATTGAGATAGAAATCGGTGCCGAACTGCTGGATGTTCATGATGAACATTTCGCGGACATTGGAGTTGGGATTAACGGCCGTTGACACCACATTGCTAGAGGTAAAATATCCCGCCAGCCCGCACTGTTCCATCGAGCTTTCCGTCACATCGCATAATACTATCGGCGAGGCATGGACGATGTGAACGCGCGGATCGCCATCAATGCCCGGGTTGCTCTCTCGGCCAAAATAATGCACGTCGGTCTCGTAAATCTCATCCCAGCCGGCCATCATCTCATTGAGTGTTTCCTTGTCGGGAACAAAGCTGCCCGCGCCGGTGTCGAACCAAAAGTACGCATGTTCGCTCACACCAAAAAGTTCGACATCAATGGTGCTGACGGTATTTGTTTCTACATTATCAACGAAAAGTTGTTGCTTTTCGCCCACTTGCAGCGGGGTGACGACGAAAACGGCCGTTGCCTTGACCTCTGGATTTGCGCCAAGATAGGCGACTGCCAAAGTCTCGTCATCACGCTGGGGCGGACGGCTTCCGATATTGGCGATGGTGACAGAAGAGTCGGTCGCTGCTTCGGCGGTGGGGATGGAGGTCGGCGACAGCGCACTCGTCGCCGTTGCCGCCGCCGCTTCTGTCGTCGGCGCAATCGTGGCGGGGACGGGGGTGTTATTGGGGGGAACGGCCGTTGCCGTCGGCAGAGTTCCTTCTAACACGGAGGCCAATTTACAAGCAGACAAAAGCGATACAATGATAAGGGAGTACAATATTTTTTTAATCATAATAAAATCAAGCATGCAAGCGTGTTGATAAGAACTTACACACTTGCTACGCAATAAATGTTTGTGCCCAAAGTTCTGGGAAATACAATTCAGCCTTTCTGGTTCCGCTCAACACAGTTTCAGGCAGCGGTTCAAGAGAAAAAACAGACGAAGACCACAATGCATCTATTACTTTGGGATAGTACTTCAACTGTCCGCCTGAAAATCCGTACCATTCAATCCGTTTATTTCCCTCATCATACCCTCTCAAAACAGAGCCTTCTACTACCCAATCTAACGAATTGGGAACAGGCAGTTATGCTAGATATGGTAACATATATTTACGTCTCATTCTTTCACTCCTTAAGATAATATCGGTATATTACCATGTAGGGTACAATTGTGTACATGTAGAGAGCGAAGTGAATAGGGCGATTGCACCCTCGCCTTAATTCGTTTTCGTGACCGAAAATCGAAAAAACCGATCACGAAATACGATCACGACAATCATAACGTATAAATTCTCCGCAATTGACATGTTATGTCAATTGCGGAGCTGCTAAAAACGTACCTTCTCAATAAATCGTGGACAAGAGTTGACAAATTTCATCAACACTTTATTTTACACGAGTATCATTAGGAAAATTTGTCAAGTCTCCCCAGAATACTGAGAAGATACAAGAGAATCTTAAAAAACTTTATGTTCTTCGTGTCTTTGTGGTTAATTTAGACAATGGCTGGGTAGTTACCTTATAATAATGCAAAAGTGAGGGGGTTTTATGATGGATACCACATCATACCCATCAAATCTTTTTCTGGAATGGCAAATAAAAAGAATGGGGCAAGCAGAACATTAAACAATGAATTAATGTATCCTCTCAAAAAAGCGGGGAAATTATTTTGTTTTTAGTATGACTACAGCGGATTATGAAAATGAATGGATATTTTCTCGACTGCACCATCCATTTATTTCTTTCATCCGTTGTAATCACCCCAAAATATTGAGAAGTTACGAATTAATCATCACAAATTTTGTGCCTGATGGGGGAGTAACAACAGCATCCATAAATGGACATACTGTTATGCAGGCGAAACTTACTATTTGAGAGGCAAGTGTGCAGGTCAGCTCCGCAGCCTCACAACCCCGATCACTCTTCCAATGTCACCTTCCCCCCCTCCTCAAACCCTTCGCCCATTGCGCGATGGCTGATGCCGATGGTGAGGAAAGCGTGCGGGTCTATTTCGGCTGCGACGCGCTTGACGGCGTTTACTTGTGGACGGTATAACGTACACATGACCATATGTCGCTGCTGTCGTGAATATGCCCCTGTGATTTTCCAATAG
>WFSA01000125.1 GCA_015486215.1 Anaerolineae bacterium
CGCCTTCAACGTAATTCTTAATGCCCCAATTACTCGTCGTCGCCCCGTGCGGATTGGGATTGCCGTAATAGTTGGTCGTAAACGGCACAACGCCGCCGCCGTCCAGCACGTCAATATATTCATGCGTGGCTGGATTGCCGAAAAAGTTGGGCATCGCCAACGTCAACACCCGCCGCTTGGGGAACGCCCAGCCCAACACCTCATCAAAAGCGGCCGCGCCCTCCCGAAAATTGACCGATCCCACCTCGTAAAAGGGAATCAACTGCACCGCGCCCAACATCAGCCCCACGATGACCATTCCCAACAATAATGTCGCTGGCTGAAACAGCGGCTTGATGCTTTTTTGCACCACACCAGCAACAACCAGCCGCCACAAAGCGTACAATGCCATAATCAGCAAGGTGTAGTAGGTGATTTCGATGTGACCTGCAAAAATTTGCACGCCCAACGCGATAGACCCCGCGACGCTCCAGAGCAGTTTGCGCTTGCTGTTGCCGGTGATGACGTGGATGCTGGCGATCAGGAACGGGAGCCATACGGCGGCACTGACAACCATCGGAAAAACGGCCGTGCTGACCAACAAAAAGCCGCTCCCCTGATAGATCAACCCCGCCAACGCCGCGCTGCTCCGTCGCATCCCCAAGACGCGGCCAAAAATATACGCCATCACCCCCGCCAGCCACAGTTGGGAGACGGCAAACCAGCCATACGCTTTCGTCAGCGGCAGCAAGAAAAAGATGATAGAGAAGGGGTAATAGGCGGAATGCTGCCCTGTCGCCAAAAACGGCGCACCAGCAAATACCTTTTGATTCCAAAGTGGGATGTCGCCGCTCTTCACCGTCTCAATTAAATACTGTTTCCACGCATAATTTTCGATAATCAGGTCGGTGAGCAGGCCGTTTTGTGGAATTTCTGCGCCAAATTGGGGTGCGGCTGACCGCCATGGTTCCCATTGAAATAAATTATCGGCTGGGAGCATCGTTTTATTGCCGATGGTCACATCAGCAAATAGCAGCATCGGCAGCAGAAAAAAGCCTGCAATAATGAGTAAATCAATGCGGTACGTTTTTAATCGGTGCATAAGAGAATTCGCGTTAGCCGCGCCTATGATGTTAAGGGACGAGAGTTAAGGGAATACGATCCGCAGATTACGCAGATTGCCGCAGATTGCTAAAAGAAATCTGTGACATGGTTCATTTTATGCAAAATGATCTTTACACTTTATGGGCGGACACAAGGCCGCGCCCCTACAATGTACTCCTGTAGGGGCGCGGCCTTTATGGTCGCCCAATTTCGCAATAACTGTAAAGATGATTTCCTTCATTTTGAACCATGTCAAACCTGTGATAATTTGCGGATAATAAATTTATGGTTTTATGGTATCTTCTCAGTATTCTGGGGAGACTTGACAAATTTTCCTAATGATACTCGTGTAAAATAAAGGGCTGATGAAATTTGTCAAGTCTTGTCCACGATTTATTGAGAAGATACGTTTTATTTAACTCTCGCTCCTCTATATAAACCAAAACAGGGCTATCTCTAGCCCTGTATCTTTATAGCTCTATAAGTAACTTCTTAATATTTCGGGGTGACTACAACGGATGAAAGAAATAAACGGATAGCGCAGTCGAGAAAACATCCGTTCATTTTCATAATCCGCTGTAGTTATACTAAAAACAAAATAATTTCCCCGCTTTTTTGAGAAGATACCTCTATAACAATGCAATAACGGCTTAAGCCATTCATGAAAAATAATTACACGTTTGTCATTCCCCCATCCTCACGAAGGTGGGGATGGGGGCGGGAATGACAGTCAAATATATTCGTTAAGTTTATGAATATGAACGGCTTACTTACTTGCCGACTTGCATACATGCAACTTGCCCGCTTGCAATTTGCCCATCATGCCTTTCTACGTTTGTTTAACTCCGCAAAAAGGGATGGCAAATCGTCAAGTTGTTTATCGGTGGAGGCTAGGTAGGCAACACGGACATTGAGTTTTTCCGATGCGGGCAAATCGTCCAGCCGCCGTCTTTCCATCGCGGGATAGAAGTATTTTACGGCTGGGCGCAGGCGCATCAAGCAGCGTTCAGAGATTCTTTCGGCTCTATTGGCGGCGGTCAGGACGACGAAATCGCCTGAATCTGTCTGTCCGATAAAATCGTCATCCCCGCCCGCCTCTTTCACTGCGTTGGAGATCATCAATGTCACAGCGCGTGAGACATCATCAGCGGCGACGAAGCCAAATTTATCACGGAATTTGCTCAACCCGCCGATGCCAGCCAAGACGATGCCCCATTTTTTCTCTTCGAGCATGTAATTCAAATTGTCTTGTACGACCGATCCTTCTGGCAATCCAGTGACGGGGTTTGTTAATGTGCTTAGTTTGGCGCGGCGTAATGCGTTTCTTACGCGTAAGCGCAGCTCTTGAATATCGAATGGTTTGGTGATGTAATCGACTGCGCCCAATTCTAGGCCGGCTAGTTTATCTTCGCGCTCTCGTTTTTCTGTTAGGAAAATGACGGGGAGATGGCGGGTGCGGCGTGTTTTACGCAGACGACGACATACTTCAAATCCATCAATATCTGGCAGACGAATGTCGAGCAAGACGACATCTGGAGACATCTTTTGAATCGCATCAACGGCCGTTTCGCCATGTGTTGAATGTTCTGTCTCGTATCCTTGCACTTGAAAATAAGCGCGGAGCATATCCGACAAATCTGTATCATCTTCTACTATGAATATTTTCTCTACTTGTTTTTTATTAGACATGTCAACTTTCCTTTGGTTTGAGGAACTGCATAAATCACCTTGAGAAAATCGAGTCAGACGATAAATCGCCAACTACGAATCATCTGTTTATGGTATCTTCTCAGTATTCTGGGGAGACTTGACAAATTTTCCTAATGGTACTCGTGTAAAATAAAGTGCCGATGAAATTTGTCAAGTTTTGTCCATGATTTATTGAGAAGATACTGTTTATGCACTACACAACCAGCTAGAGCAAGAGCCTGGAGATAGAGGGGGTATCTCTAGCTCATCCTTCTAGCTATCTAATTGGTTCTTTATCGATTTTGAAGACGCACGCTTCTGCCCCCATCGCCGCGCATTCAATTTCATCAATGCGGAACTCTTCTTCACCACTCACCCATCGTAATGATTCTTGCAAAATGCCGACGGCCATAAAACAGATTGGATGATCGGCTTTGCGCTGCCAACAGATGGAGCAACGATCTATGTAATAGAGAAAATGATCGTTTTTTTCAACGGTATGACTATGTTGATCGCTAAATTGGGTAAAAATTCGGGCTAAAGTGGGGATGCCGATGCGTAACTTCATTTCTAACGGTAATGCTTTGAATGCTAAATTACCAACGCCGGCTAAATCACCAAATTTGCTCAATCCATGCGTAAACATCGCCCGCCCGCCGCGCAATGCAAGCCGCCGTGCGCCGCGAGGTCCATATAAATCAACTAAGGCTTGATTGATGTTAGAAAAGTGGGCAAAATCGAACTGTTGCTCCAAATTATCGGGAGGAAGATGGTTGCTGAGGGTGTCGGCACCAGCAGATGTGAGTAGATTATGTAATCCATCTTGCCCAATTGCGTCGCGCATAGATGTTAGCAGTATGCGCCCCATACGATTGGGGTAATAATAACCTGCTGGGGGTACTATTTCGTTCACAATAATCCTTTTAAGTTCATTAATGCTTACTGTTTAGTAATTACTAACATTCTCTGGAGATTGCTTCAATTTCTTTGGGCGGTAGATCAGTAGCTCAGAAGGAAATTAAACCAATCTTGGTGTACTATTTAAATAGGTACGCCGTTTATCTTCCTATTGTAACTTTTCAAGAAGTTGGGGGCATGAGTACAGCTGATTAGGAAAGGAACGAATTTGCTCGACTGACGTAATTTGTTCCTTTCTTAATTGGTTGTACTCACCCCAGAATACTGAGAAGATATTTCCTATTCTATGTAAAAAGCAAGTCTTGCGAAGGTAAGTATAACAAGCGGTAGAATCAAAAGCTAGAGAGTGCGGAAAGAGAGGGGGAATATCTGTAAAAAAGGCATCTAACTCTACTTTTTTTGTAAATCTGCTTCCTTTTTGCACCTAATGGGCAGGCATTGGTCTATCTGTCATAAGCTGCCACCACGCTTGCCACGGTTGGGCATCGACGGCGGGGTCTGGAGTGGGCGGTGGCGGGGGGGATGGTTTTGGCTGTGCGTCAACTAATACAGGGACGATGCGGCGTTCGTTCGGTAAAATATAACCGCCTTCATCACGGGCGTAAGCGGCGATGTAATCATCACTTTGGATGTAGGTCAATGTCGCTTGTAGCTCTATTTGGCGCGTCGCTTCGGTTGAGATTTTGTTGGTCAGTAGTTCGCCGCCAGAGCCGACAGCTTCGCCTGCTTTGGCACGGCCGTTTAAGTCAAGAGCAACAAAGATGGCGGCGGCGATTGCCAACAGAACTAATATCTGGGGGATGGTTAACAACGGCCGTTTCTTCACCTTTTTCTCACTCATTCTGCCGATAGTAGCGGGGTTTTTCCGTCTGGGCAAATGTCATTTTCTCTTCCAATTGCCATGTATCAAATACAGGATAAGATGATACGATGAAAAAACGATGGGAAATGTTGCTAAGGAAGCTCGGCGTATCGGATTCAGGCGATTTTTACGGTGAACTGCATACTTTGTATGACGAACCGCATCGCGCCTATCACACTTTTCAACATATTGTGGATTGCCTCACCCATCTTGACCATTATCTATTGCACCATCCCTTGCCCGATGAATACGCCGTCCCCCTTGAATTGGCAATTTGGTACCATGATGTGATCTATGCCCCTTTTCGTGCCGACAATGAGGAGGCGAGCGCACAATTGGCGGCAGAAAGGTTGGCCGCACTCGGCCTTGATGCGTTGCTGATTGCTGATGTCGTTGCCCTTATTTTGATCACTAAACATGACGGCCTAACGGCTGCATTGAATGAGACGTTGATGGTTGATATTGATTTGGCAGCATTGGGTAGTTCAAAAGAGCGGTATGCGGTGTATGAGGCGGCGATTCGACAGGAGTATAAGCGCGTGCCGCTGCTGATTTATCGGCGCAAACGGAGAGAAATTCTGCGTGCGTTTTTGCAGCGTGACCGTATTTACGGGACGGCATTTTTTTATGAAGCGTTTGAGGCACAGGCTCGTGTAAATTTGGCGTGGGCGATTGAGCAGTTGTAGATGTGGGAGGGATGGGACGCAGGTTTTTAGGATTTAGCGGTATCTTCTCAGTATTCTGGGGAGACTTGACAAATTTTCCTAATGATACTCGTGTAAAATAAAGTGCTGATGAAATTTGTCAAGTCTTGTCCCCAATTTTTTGAGAAGATACATTTAGCGGATGAACGCGGATCAAAAGAAGGAAAATCTGCGTTTATCCTGATGATCTGTGTCATCTGCATCCTATCTCCCGACAGATCATTGAGTATACGGCCGTGCTAAATGGATCGTTTTTCTATTCCGCCTTTTGTAACTTCTCAATACTTTGGGGTGACTACAATGGATGAAAGAAATAAACGGATGGTGCAGTCGAGAAAATATCCGTTCATTTTCATAATCTGTTGTAGTCATACTGAAAATAAAATAATTTCCCCGCTTTTTTGAGAGGATACCGCCTTTTCACCTTTTACGATAAAATGAGGGTTGATTCGCGCATAAATAAACAGGTAGTTTCACAATGAAATATATTCCTGAACAGTGGAAACCATCCAAAATCAGTATGTACGGCGTTACAGAAGCGCAGTTGCACGCCGCCATTGAGCGTATTCAACTGCATAATTTTCCCTTTGTTGGCACTGCGTTAGCATTGTTATTTTTGGGATATGCGTTTACGCAGGTTTCTATTTTGCGTGAAGATGGGTTCGTGGTGATGACGATCATCGCTATTGTCAGCTCGATATTCATTTATGGGTTGGTGAGATCGGTGCAAAACGGCCGTGTATCCCCCTCTCATGCCAACCACCTTTACGCCATCGTCACCAGCGTGGTGCTTTTCAGCATGATGTTCCGCATGGTTGTGACACACGATATAAAACAGGCGGCCAATATCTCCTTTTTTGCCGTCGCGCTGGGGATGACACTCTTTACCTTTCGCTGGCACGCGACGATGACCATCATCGCGTTCATCAGTTGGCTGGCTGGGATGTACTATGTCCAAGCGGGGGATGAGTACGCTTTTTATCTTGTTTTGATGGCCGCCTCTGTCATCACGGGAACGGCCGCGCAGGTGATGTTGACCCGTATTTATTCTAAATCGGAGGTATTACGCATTGAAAACGGCCGTTTGTTCAAAGAAACCCGCCAATTCAATCACGAACTCGAAGAAAAAGTACGCGAGCGCACCCAAGAGTTGCAAGAAGCGTACACGCTATTAGAAAAATTAGACAAGACCAAATCAGATTTCATCACCATCGCCTCACACGAGTTACGCACCCCGCTAACCATCGTCAACGCCAATAATCGGATGTTAATGGCTGATGATGACATCCAAAAAAACAGCTATTTACAAAAACGGATTAACGGCATTGATGATGCAGTTACTCGCATGGAAACCGTCGTCGGCTCTATGCTCGATATGGCAAAAATTGATAATCAATCGTTTGACTTATATTTTGTATCCGTGAATGTCACTATGCTCGTTCGCATCGTGGGGCAGCAATTGAGCAAAGCGGCCGTTAAACGGAACATCAAAATCATGATTGAGCCGATGCAATTGCCCAATATCATGGGCGATATGGAAGCGTTGCATAAAGTATTTCATCACGTCATCATCAATGCGATCAAATACACGCCTGATAATGGACATATTCTAATTAAAGGGCGAAAAGTAGATACAGCTATCGAAATATCTATCGCTGACACGGGCATCGGTATTGCGCCTGATTTGCATACTGTCATCTTTGACAAATTCTACCAAACGGGCGAAGTGATGCTGCACTCGTCAGGGCAAACGACGTTCAAGGGCGGCGGCTCTGGGTTGGGATTAGCTATTGCGAAGGGGATTGTTGAGGGGCATAACGGCCGTTTATGGGTCGAAAGTGACGGCTACGATGAAAAATCATGCCCTGGCAGCGTGTTTTATGTACTGTTACCGCGTGAGGGGGTAAAATAAAAAAATGACCGCTTATCAAGACTTTACTATACGATTCAAATTACTCATAAGCAAACACCCAGAACTGATCGCTATGACGCTTGGTAATATCTTCACTATGGAACGAGGATTTATTTAACTACCAAAGTTGGTATCTTCTCAAAAAATTGGGGACAAGACTTGACAAATTTCATCAGCACTTTATTTTACACGAGTATCATTAGGAAAATTTGTCAAGTCTCCCCAGAATACTGAGAAGATACGATTTGAATTTAGAAATGGCCTAACACGTATCTTCTCAGTATTTCGGGGTGAGTACACCCAATTAAGAAAGGAACAAATTACGTCAGTCAAGTAAATTCGTTCCTTTCCTAATTAGCTGTACTCATGCCCGCAACTTTTTGAGAAGTCACCCTAACACTTACTCAAATGAAGAAATAACGTACCTACTCAGCCTGTCAATTATTTCACCACAAAGAAGCAAAGATCGCAAAGGAAATCTTAAAAAACTTCGTGTTCTTCGTGTCTTTGTGATTAATTTGGACAATGGCTGAGTAGGTACGAAATAACGAAAACGGCCGTTTTCCCTTAGGATCTCATTTATGATAAGAAAAGAAACCGCATCCCTCTGGCTGATCGGCCTGCTGTTTTTGCTGGTTGCCTGCCAACAACCTAATATCGCACCGACAAAAACGGCC
>WFSA01000126.1 GCA_015486215.1 Anaerolineae bacterium
ACAGCAAACGGCCGTTTCCCTACCATCAACCCGCACAGCAAACGGCCGTTTTCCCACCACTCAACCTGCACAGCAAAACGGCCGTTTCCCCATCATCAACCCACACAGCAAAACGGCCGTTTCCCCATCATCAACTCTCACAGCAAAACGGCCGTTTACCCACCATCAACCTGCACAGCAAACGGCCGTTTCCCCACCATCAATCCGCACGACAAACGGCCGTTTCCCCACCATCAACTCGCACAGCAAATGGCCGTTTCCCTACCATCAACCCGCACAGCAAACGGCCGTTTTCCCACCACTCAACCTGCACAGCAAACGGCCGTTTCCCCCCAATCAATCGTACAGCAAACGGCCGTTTCCCTACCATCAACCCGCACAGCAAACGGCCGTTTTCCGCACTCCCTCATCAAACGCAGGGCAAGAAATCCGCTCCCCAGAGGGATAGTGTGAGAACTCGGTACAGAAAACAAAGTACAATAACTTGTTGGTACAATGAGTTATCGCACTATATACTTGGGTTATGAAAATAGGGTATGCACGGATTTCAACAAATGAACAAAATCTCTCATTGCAGATGGACGCACTTGAGAAAGCGGATTGTGGGAAGATATTCCATGACCAAATAAGCGGCGCAAAGACGAAACGGCCAGGTCTTGATGAAGCGTTGGCTTATCTCCGAGAAGGTGATGTTTTAGTTGTTTGGCGATTAGATCGTCTTGGCCGTTCTTTGAAGCATCTGATTGAATTGGTTAATTCTTTGGAGGAACGGGGCATTGGATTTCAAAGTTTGCAAGAATCTATTGATACAACGACCAGTGGTGGTAAGTTGATTTTCCATATCTTCGGTGCATTGGCTGAGTTTGAGCGGAATTTAATTCAAGAGCGGACTTATGCAGGGTTGGTCGCCGCCCGCGCCAGAGGACGAACTGGCGGACGGCCAAAAGCTTTGGATGCAAAGGGGGCGGCATTGCTGTATCGGCTCTATGATGAGAAAAAGAATTCGATTCAAGAGATTTGCGAACTGGTGGGAGTGTCAAAAAGTACGCTTTATTCGTATTTACGTGAACGTGAAACGAAAAGTGCTATCGAACTTTCACGAGGTTAGGTTCCACTTTTATCTGGTATTCAGCATATTGCCCCATATGGTGCGTTTGTTACCCACACCCCACTGTTCCTCGGTTTGGGCGAGTTCTCCGATAATAATTTCGGTGTAGGTTGGCAAAAAGCTAATATCACGCCGAATCTGTTGTTGCTTTTTCTTTCCCAATGGGTGCTTTAGATTTTTCTTGCGAGGATTTCCCTTTTTCTTCTTGGGTGGCTGACCCCATTCAGCAGGCAACGGTACGTTTTGGGGAACGTCTATAGCACCATCCTGGATAGCTTCTGCTAATCGTTCCAGCAAGTTAGCGAAGCGATATAAGCCATCATATTTATTGATGAGTACCTGCATTTCGAGTGAAGTGCAGCTATCTAACAGTTGCTTGAATGGGATCATGTAGTTGACTGCGCTTTCCAAAATACGCCCGTCTACCTGTTCACCGCTGACGCTGCTCCCGGCAATATCGTTCACCCACTTATCGATCATTTCAGCCAACTGTATTTGTTCAGCATCCATTGAAGCCTCCATTTGCTATTTGGGCAAAAATATCCATCTTACACAATGTATGCAACGGCCGTTACACAACATCAGCCAACAACCATAACAGCCGCTCTTTATTAAAATCGCTCTGCTTATATGGGTCAATAATAAACGATTCAACATCGTCTAATACAAGCGGCCACGCCAACGGCTCTATCCGCTGGCGCAAAACACGCCGCCAATTAGATGGCGTTAGTAAACCTCCATCCCAATCCCCCTGTCCCAAAACGTGGTTGAGATATAAAAAATTAGGTTCAGGCCAATCCAACTGGCTCAAATACCACCATAGATCATAAATATCACGCCCTTTAAGGTAAACGCGGAGCAAAATAGCACCTATCTTACCTGCCAAAAGCGTTGCTGGATCGTGGTGTTGCAAGTTAATCGGCACATATTTATTTAACGGTGTGGTCATCAAGCCTGCATTCAATGGCGGATTCGTATCAATTTCAATTTTAATAGACAGCACTTCTGTTACATGTCCCGATAAACCAAGTTCATAAAGCAAGCCACGAAAACGTACAAATGCCTTATGGACAACGCGCTTCTCATTCAGTTTAATATCAACCGCATAGGACTCGGCTGAAAAATCCCGTGTGATCCGCGCCAAATACGCTTGGAAATCATATGCTTCTGGGTGCAAATCAAGGGCAAAGTCGAGGTCTTCCGAATAACGGGGAATATCATAGAGGAATCGTAAACTTGTACCACCATGGAATGCTAATGTTTGCATAGCTCCCGCTCGCTGAAGACTTTGTAAAATGCGTGCTTGCAAATACTCGCGCACGATGTGGATAGCGATAAGTTTTGTTTCGGCAGGGGCGATCAACTGACGTAAATACGCTTTCATAATGAGACATACTCCGCCGCTTCATCCTGAGCAATCCGTTCAATAATGGCGGCTGCACGTTGTAATTTGGGTTTGCCTGATTGTTCTGCAAAATGATGCAACTGATCTATGTCTAAAATTTCAAGGTTTTGTAGACGCAGGGATTCAATATAAGCATTAGAATCTCCCTGTGGGCGTAAATAGATCAGATCGAGTAACGCCTTTTCTGGCGTGGCAACATAAGCGTATTCATCGCCAACGAGTAAACGATAATCAATGCCGTAAAACAGCGATGGAGTAATGTGTCGGTAACTAAATCGGCCGAATTTATTTTCAAATTTCCCTGGTCGCTGGGTGGTGATACTTGTTACCACAGCGACATGTTCTGGGATTAAATGATAATACGACAATGCCATTTGCAGGCTGACATATGATCCCATCACCAGCCGATTGGCAACAGTAAAGGGATGTGGAGATTTGTCTGGCAGTGCGTATACACCGCGCCGTAACTGGATTATTTTTTGAATTGCTGTCCAATCACTTAACTGCCGTTGTGCATTATGGCGCGTCACATTCCCCGTTAGTAAAAGCGATGTTTCAAACAGTGGTTGATCTTGGACGATATATTGCAATTCTTGCCAGCGCATAATAGTCATTATGCCTTTGATCGTTAGTTATTGCAATACTTTACCGTCTTTAGTTTTTATCCGCGCTTTTTATGCGAGTACGAAAAACGGCCGTTTTCCGCACTTCCTCATCAAACACTGGATGAGAAATTTATTCTCCAGAGGGAGAGTATGAAAACTCGATACAGAAAACAATACCGCTTATTGCCCAAAACACGGGTAGCGATTTTGAAGGTTGCTCTGGGGTCGCATTAGCCACTTCCCCGCTTACTGAACGCCTGCCAAATACCCCAAGACTTTTTCTTTAATATCGTCGCGGGTTTGACGGAAAACGGCCGTTTTCTCCTCCTCTCTCCCCTTTGCCTTAGCCGGGTCGGGAAAGCCGATGTGAACCCGCTCCCCTTGCCCCAGCCAGAGCGGGCAATTCTCCGCCGCGTCGTCGCAAACCGTAATCACCAAATCCAGCGGCGCGTGGCGAAAAATGCTGGTCGGCTTGGAAACATGTTCCGAGATGTCAATACCCAACTCCGCCATCACCTGAATCGCCAATGGATGCACGTACCCCGCCGGTTCCGTCCCGGCCGAGTGGGCGACCCATTTATCACCCATGAAATGATTGATCAACCCTTCCGCCATGTGGCTGCGGCAGGAGTTGCCAGTGCATAAAACCAAAACTCGTCTTTTTTTCATTGCTTATCCCGTTTCATACTGTTGGCGGCGCGTCATATTCGCTGTCCATTTCCACATAACGGCCGTCTACCAAATACACAACCCACTCGCAAATGTTCGTCACGCGGTCGGCGGCGCGTTCCAGATTATGTGCCGCCCATTCCAGCCGATTGGCATGTTCAACTTCGGTTGGATTTTTGATGACGTAGTTGATGATTTCCCGGTAAACGCTGTTGTAGAGCGCGTCCACTTTGTCATCGTCGGCGGGAATGGCGCGGGCAGCCTCAGCACTGCGATCAATGCAGGCACTCAGGGCGCGGTGCAGCATATCCTGCGTAATCTGCGCCATTTCCATGAGCGGGTCAACGATGATGGGCAAAACGGCCGTTTCCCCCAACATCAAACTAATCCGGCCGATACCCTTCACATAATCATGAATCCGCTCCAACTCGCCCACAATCTCAATGATAGCGGCAATCAACCGCATATCCCCAGCCATCGGCTGCTGCCGCGTAATAAGGGTGAGGCCGTCCATGCCAATTTGAATGCGTTTTTCATTAACGGCAGTGTCCGCCACAATCAACGCCCGCGAAAGCCGCAAATCCCTCCGCGTCAACGCCTCTGCCGCCTTAACGACATTCCCTTCTACCTCGCTACCTAATGCAACAATCTGGTCTTGCAAGGTTTGTAAATCCTGTTCAAATTTTGTTCGCAACATATGTTCCTCGTCATCAGGCCATATAGGTTATGAGAGATTAAAGATTAGCCAAATCCTTATCCAAACCGTCCCGTAATATACTGTTCTGTCAATTCATGCTTAGGATTGGTGAACAACTCGTCCGTCTCGCCAAACTCCACCAGATACCCAGCCCGATCCTCGCCCATGTTAAAAAAGGCGGTGTAATCAGAGGCGCGAGCGGCCTGCTGCATGTTGTGGGTGACGATGAGAATCGTGTATTTTTGCTTGAGTTCCTGAATGAGTTCCTCAATCCGCAGCGTAGCGATGGGATCCAACGCCGATGCTGGCTCATCCATGAGAATAATTTCTGGCTTAACGGCAATGGTGCGGGCGATGCACAGCCGTTGCTGCTGCCCGCCAGACAGCGACAGACCGCTTTGATCGAGCTTGTCCTTCACCTCGTTCCACAGTGCCGCCTGCCGCAAAGATTGCTCGACCAATCCGTCCATATCACTTTTGCTGCCCTTAAAGCCGTTGATACGCGCCCCCCAAGCGACATTGTCGTAAATGCTTTTGGGGAACGGATTCGGTTTTTGGAAGACGATGCCGATGCGCCGCCGCACTTCTACTGGATCAATATTGGGATCGTAGATATTGTTACCCCGAAAAAGCACCTGCCCTTCCAACCGCGAGATGGGAACGAGGTCGTTCATGCGATTGAAGGCGCGTAAGGCCGTGCTTTTGCCGCAGCCAGACGGCCCGATGAGGGCGGTGATTTGCTTGGCTCTAAATTTGATGGTCACATCTTTAATGGCTCGAAAATCACCGTAATAAATGTTTAAGTTATGTCCTTCGATAGCGTATTGGCTGTTGTCGTTTATGTTTTTCATAGTTTTTTAGTTTGCGCGTTTGCGGGTGGCAGGTGGCGGGTTTTTACTTGCAAACTCGCCACTCGCGTACTCGCCACTTTTTATACCATTTTCGTACTGTACTTGTTCCGCAGGTAAACGGCCGTTGCATTCAGCGTCAGCAGTAAAACCAGCAAAACCAAAATCGCGGCGGCGGCGATGTTGCGGAACTCAGCCTGCGGACGGGAAGTCCATTGGTAAATTTGGATGGGCAATACGGTAAACTTGGAAAACGGGCCAGAGGGGTCTACCGTGATGAACGTAGATGCACCCACCACAACCAACGGTGCCGTCTCCCCAATCGCCCGCGACACGGATAAAATTGCGCCCGTCAAAATACCCGGTAGCGCGTTGGGCAACACATGATGCCAAATCGTCTGCCACTTCGTCGCCCCCAGCCCTAAACTGGCCTGTTTCAGCGAGCTGGGTACTGCTCGAATCGCTTCCTGGGCATTGATGATGATGATCGGCAAAATGAGCAACCCCAACGTGAGACCGGCGGAGAGGATGGTACGGCCGTTTGCCGTCGTCGAATCATCAATCAAACCAAGCGTCGCCCCGCTTGTAAACCCTTCCAGAACCCGCACAAATATCGCCAGCCCCAACATCCCGTAAACTATCGAAGGCACGCCCGCTAGATTGTTGATGTTGGTCTGAATCAAATGGTTCAGCTGGTTTTCCTGTGCGTACTCCTCCAGATAAATCGCCGCGCCCACACCGACGGGAAACGAAAAGGTAATCGTGATGGCGATGACCCACAGCGACCCCAAAATCGCCGTCCGCACCCCGGCCAACTCAGGTTCACTTGACTGCGGGGTGGTAATGAAGGCCAGCGTCAACCAAGAGCGAAATGAAATTTCCGCATCGGGAAATTCCTGCTGTGCCTGCGTCAACACCGCCGCACGGTGGAGGATAGAATCCGCCAAAGACCATGTTTGCACCACATTCGGCTCCACCACGCGCTCCAAAACCAACTGATAGATATCCTCTTGCGAGCGGGCGGGCAGGGCGCAGGCGGCGGGCGGTTCGACACTGGCGCACAGATCGTTGAACAGTGCTGGGTCTTCAAACACGGTCGAGGTTTCAAAGAAAAGCTGCTCCCGCTCTAAACGGCGGCCTAATCCGGTGGAAATGTGCGCCGCCAAAATGGTAGTCAACTGCTCTTTCGACAGTGCTTCCAATGGAACGCCGTCAACGGCGAGCGCGGCGGGATCAACCTTGTTTTCAACGGCCGTTAATCCAAACGCACTGTTGACAACATTGTAAAGCAGGGCGATGAGGACAAGGATGGCAATAATGGTGGCTGATAGAAACAGCATACGCCAGATAGCTCCGCGCCGACGGCGGCCTCCAATCTGATCCAGCAGCGCATCTCCTTCAGGATAGAGACTCATTCGTACACCTCTTGGAAACGGGCCACAATGCGACGGCTCAACATATTCAGGATCAAGGTCATAAAAAACAGCAGCAGGCCGATGACGAAAATACTGTTGTAATCCACCGAATCGTAGCTCAAATCGCCGCCGCTAATGCGGACGATATGCCCCGTCATCGTCTCTGCCGATTCAAACGGGTTGAGGGTGAATTTCGGCCCCGCTCCCGCCGCAATCGCCACAATCATCGTCTCGCCTACCGCGCGGGAGATAGCAACGACGAAAGCGGCCGCAATCCCAGATAGTGCCGCCGGAACAACCACTTTGAGCGCGGTTTCCAGCTTCGTCGCCCCCAGCCCAGAAGCGGCTTCCCGCAAGGAACGAGGCACAGCATGTAGCGCGTCCTCACTCATCGAGCTAACCAGCGGGATGATGAGAATACCGACGACAATCCCCGCCGAAGCCGTGTTGAAAATTTGTACTGTGCCATCACCAAAAATACCCCGCAGCAGCGGGGTCATGAAGGTGAGAGCAAAGTAGCCGTAAACCACGGTGGGAATCCCCGCCAGAACTTCCAAAATCGGCTTCAAAATACTGCGTACTTTTTCGGAGGCATATTCGCTCAGATAAACGGCCGTTGCCAATCCCAAAGGCAAGGCGACCAACATCGCAATCGAGCTGGTCATCAACGTCGCCGTCACCAGCGGCCAAATACCAAAATTGCCGATAGCTGGCTGCCATTTGGTTGACGTGAAAAATTCCGTTAATGTCACGCTGTCGGTGCGAAAAAAGAGAAGGGCTTCCTTGCCTAGTTCATACACAATGCCAATGGTGGTTAAAATGGAAATACCACCGCACAAAAAGAGAAACCCCTGAATGAGCGTCTCTCCTGGACGGTGTCGTTTAGCTAGACTATTTGCTACGCTGTCGGCACTCGTCGCTGGTGTCACGTCAGAAGTGATCAGTACATAACTTTCCATAATGTTCCTCTAGGGAAAATGGGACGTGAATGAACGCGGATAAGACAAAAATCTGTGTTTATCCGCGCCCTTTCTCTGTGAAGATGCGTGGGGCAAGTTTGCAAACTTGCCCCACACTTTCCCCATTTTTAATTGTTGCCATTCAACCAGCCGAGTTTGGCCGTGTTCAAGACATCTTCGTTAGCCGGGAAGTAACCGACATCAACAATCTCTTCGTTGACATAGGTCAGGACGAAGTTGAGGAAGGCGGCGACTTGCGGTTTTTCTTGCATGATGGAAGCGGTGGAGTACATGAATAACGGCCGTGCCAGCGGATAGGTGGCAGCGTCTACCGATTCCTGATTCGGCTCGATGCCCTCAATGGAGAGGACATTCAGCGTGTCGGCGTTTTCGGCGTAGTAGGCGTAGCCAAAGAAGCCGATGGCGTAGGGGCTGCCGAGGATGCCTTGCACGAGAACGTTGTCATCTTCGCTCAATTCCAGATTGGAAGCGGCCAAAATCGGCTCTTCCTCTTTGTCGAACACCTCTTCCACAAAGTAATCGAACGTACCGCTGTCGGTGCCGGGGATATAGCGGAGGATGGGTTCGTTGGGCCAGCTTGGGTCAACATCCGACCAATTTTCGGCGGTGGAGAAGATGGCGACCAACTGCTCGAAGGTAACGTCGGTCAGGAAATCGTTTTCTTTGCTAACGGTGACGGCGAGGGCATCGGTGCCGACGCGAAACTCAATCGGGTCGCGGCCAATCGCTTTACAGGATTCAATTTCGCTCTCCTTGATGGGACGGCTGGCATCGGAAATGTCCGATTCGCCAGCAACGCAGAAGCGTTCAAAACCGGCACCGGAGCCGATGCTGTCGATGGTGATGTTGCCGTCAAAGCCCTCATCCTGGAACCGTTCGGCCATGCGTTCGGCCAGGGGGAAGACGGTGGAACTGCCAGCGGCAACTACATCGCCGCTGACGGCCAACGGGTCTACCATCGGTAAAGCAACCACTTCAACAGTCTCAACAACTGTTTCGGTGACTGTCTCTGTGACGGTTTCGGTCTGGGTTTCGGTAACGATGCGGGTCACTTCTACGGGTACTTCTACACGCTCGGTGACGGTCTCTGATTCGGCTGCGCCGCCGCAAGCGGCGAGCAGCAAAACCAGAATTGCTAATAAAACAAGTGATTTGTTACGCATTTATTCTCCTCTTTTAAAAATTGATTGTTTTGGCGCACATCTTGCTTTCCGACAAGTCAACAGCGCGGATTTACCGCGCTGTTGACCTTTTGGAAGGAAAAGAAAGATGTGTTGCCTGTCTATAAAGAGAATTTTAGCGTGGTGTCATTAACAATTATTCAAAAAAGGGTTAACGGTAGGCTAAGGTTTTGTTAACGGCCGTTTAACAAGCGACAGGAAGGGTGAAATAAAAAGCACTGCCCCGCTTTTTTTTGCTTTTGACCCAGATACGGCCGTTATGCGCCTGAACAATATGCCGCGCGATAGCCAACCCCAGCCCGGTTCCCCCTCCGCCCCGCGTTCGCGCTCGGTCTGATTTGTAGAAGCGTTCAAAGATGCGGGACTGATCGGCGGCGGGAATGCCGGGGCCGGTATCTTTGACGGAGATGACAACGGCCGTTTTCTTCTTATTGAGCCGCGCGTGTACTGTTATTTTGCCGCCGCGCGGGGTGAATTTGACGGCGTTGTGCAGTAAATTGGTCACTACCCGTTGCGCCCGTTCAGCATCGGCCAAAACCAGTGGCAGATGGGCGGGCAGGTCGAGGATGAGGGCGACATCTTCCCGTTTGGCTTGCGGCTGCAACCGTTCCAATGGGGTGAGGAGGAGATCGGAAACGGCCGTTTCTTCCAACTTAAATGGAACCAGCCCCGATTCAATCCGCGACAGTTCCAGCAATTCCTCCACCATTTGCGTCAACGTATAAATCTCATGTTCGGCGCGGCCGAGAAAGCGTTCTGCTGCTGGCGGATCGTCCAATGCACCGTCTTGCAGCGTTTCCACCACCGCCCGCAACGAGGCCAGCGGCGTTCGCAATTCATGGGAGATATTGCTGATGAAATCACGTCGAATGGTTTGCAAGGCACGAATTTGGGTTAAATCTTGCAAAATGACAAGGTAACCGCGTGTTTCCTTTTTCCGGTAGGGGGTGACGACGGCACGCAAAAACAGGTCGCGGCCAATCTCTACCGCCGCTACCTGTTCGTCG
>WFSA01000127.1 GCA_015486215.1 Anaerolineae bacterium
CTAAACCTCCCCCGAAGGGGGAGGGAACTTGCTCCCTCTCCCTTTGGGAGAGGGTTGGGGTGAGGGTAAACTCCAAAGTTAAATGGGTAAGTTATTTAAGGCTCATTCCTAAGGGAAGGTTCGTTTTTAACTTTGGACTTTCAGGTGACAGGCACTTGCCAAGTGCCTGTCACCTTGGCCACAGTTATTTACGAGTTTTCCCTAAGGAGCTAATATGAAAAACAAGACACAATTTTTTATTTTTTTAGCGGTAATGATTTTTGTGTTCATCGGTTGTCAATCAGAAGCTGAGCCATCTGTATTGCGTGTAGCGACCACGACTAGTACCGTTGATTCTGGCCTGATGGATGTCATTTTGCCCAATTTTGAAGAAAAATACAATGCTGAAGTTGAACTAATCGCCGTCGGCACGGGGCAGGCGTTGGCGTTGGGCGAGGCGGGCGATGTGGACATCGTTCTTGTTCATGCACGCAAACTTGAAGACGCATTTGTCGAGGCGGGACACGGCATCAATCGACAAGATGTGATGTATAACGATTTTGTTATTTTAGGCCCGGCAGATGATCCTGCGGGCATCGCGGGCATGGAAAGTGCCGCTGCGGCTCTGAGTATGATCGCTGAAACGGAGACGCCGTTCGTCTCTCGTGGTGATAATTCTGGCACGCATAATCGAGAATTGGGGTTGTGGGAAGCGGCCGGCATTGAGCCGCAAGGAGAGTGGTATCAATCGGTGGGGCAGGGGATGGGCGCATCGTTGAGCATTGCCAACGAGCAGCCAGCGTATATTTTGGCGGATCGCGGCACATTCCTTAAACGGAATGCCGAAGGGCTTGATCTTATCATTCTTGTCGAGGGGGATGGGCTGCTGGCGAATAAGTACGGCGTGATTGCGGTTAATCCAGAGCTGCATGAGGGGGTGAATATCGAGATGGCAAATCAGTTTATTGAATGGTTGACGGCCGTTGAGACCCAAGACGCGATTGAAGCGTATACGCTGGAAGGGGAGCAACTTTTTTATCGCAATGCGAATCAATGATCAATTGTCGTAACTACTCAGCCATGTATCTTCTCAAAAAAGCGGGGAAATTATTTTGTTTTTAGTATGACTACAGCGGATGATGAAAATGAACGGATGTTTTTTCGACTGCACCACTCGTTTATTTCTTGCATCTGTTGTAGTCAACCCGCAATATTGAGCAGTTACTCAGCGATTGTCCAAATTAACGACAAAGACATGAAGAACACGAAGTTTTTTAAGATTTTCTTTGTGATCCTTGCTTCTTTGTGATGAAATAATTGATAGGCTGAGTAGTTACCAATTGTTTATTGTTCATTGTTAAATGGGTGTTATTCGGCAGGCTGTTGAGTTGATTTTGAGCGGCGATCCTGCTTTGTGGGAGATCGTTTGGTTGACGTTGTTGGTCAGCGGGATGGCGTTGCTTATTGCGGGCGGGATGGGCGTGCCTGCGGGCGCGTGGCTGGGTATGCGCGAGTTTCGCGGGCAGCGATGGGTGAAGGCATTCGTTTATACGGGCATGGGCTTTCCGCCAGTGGTGATTGGACTGATTGTTTATCTGTTGCTGTCGCGGCACGGGGTGTTGGGGGGGATGGATTGGTTGTTTAAGCCGCAAGCGATGGTGGTGGCGCAGGTGATCTTGGCTTTTCCGATGATTGTGGGGGTGACGATGACGGCCGTTCACAGCATTAGTTCTGATTTGCGCCTGCAATTATACGCGCTGGGAGCGACCGAATGGCAGATTGTCGGTACAATTTTGCATGAAGCGCAAGCAGGGGTTATCGTTGGCTTGGTCGCTGGCTTTGGGGCGGCGATCAGCGAAGTGGGGGCGGTTATGCTGGTTGGTGGTAATATCGAAGGACGCACGCGGGTGTTGACGACAGCTATCGTGCTGGAAACGCGACAGGGCAATTTTGAAATGGCGTTGGCGTTGGGCATTATTTTGTTGTCGCTCGCTTTTTTGGCGAATGTGACGGCCGTTTATTTTCAACATCGGTGAGGAATGAGGATTAAGTAACCTCCTAAGGGAAAACTCGTAAATAACTGTGGCCAAGGTGACAGGCACTTGGCAAGTGCCTGTCACCTGAAAGTCCAAAGTTAAAAACGAACCTTCCCTAAGCTTCGGTTTGTCATGCCTGCGAAGGCGGGAATGACAACTTTGGAATTTAATAAAAATTCTTATTCTTGAGTGGGTTTTATGATAGAAAGAGTACAAAAGATAATGGCGCGGGCAGGATTTGGTTCGCGGCGGAAGAGCGAGAAGGCGATTGCGGCGGGACGCGTGAAGATTAACGGCCGTATTGCTAAATTAGGTGATAGAGCGGACGGCAATAAGGATAAAATTGAGGTAGACGGCCGTCGTCTCACCATTAAACATCAACAGCCCGTTTATATCGCCCTATACAAACCAAAGGGAATTATCTCCTCGTTAGAAGATGAATTGGGTGCTGGACGGCGCACGGTGCGCGATTTGGTTTCTGTTAAAGGGCATCTTTACCCTGTTGGGCGATTGGATAAGCAAAGCATGGGGTTGATGTTGATGACTAACGATGGTGATTTGGCGCATAAATTGACCCATCCCCGTTACGGTCATAGCAAAACGTATCGCGTTACCGTTGAAGGGGCGATTGCCCATGATGCGTTGGTACAGTGGCGGCGCGGGATTTGGTATGATGGCAAAAAAACCATCCCTGCCGAAGTGACCGTTTTGGAAAAAGGGAAGGATTTTACCTTGCTGGAAATTGTGATGCGCGAAGGGCGTAAACGGCAAATTCGGCGCGTCGCTGCCCAATTGGGATATGAGGTGAAACAGTTGATGCGTATGGAGATTGGCCCCATCCAGTTAGGGCAGCTGCGGCCGGGAGAGTGGCGGCATTTGCAAGGATGGGAGATCAATCAGTTGCGTCAAATTTCGCGCGGTAAGCCTAAGGTGAAGCAGAAGCACGCGCAAGGGCAGAAGAAGAAACGACGCGGGGGGGAAGATGGTAGAAGATGACAGCGGTTTGAGTGTGGACACTATCGCCATTGACGGGCCGGCCGCGTCGGGAAAGACGACGATTGGGCGGCTGTTGGCGGCGAAGTTGGGGTATCAGATGCTGGATACGGGGTTTATGTATCGAGCGGCGACGTTGGCGGCGTTGGATGCGGGGATAGATGTGGAAGATGAAACGGCCGTTACTCGTCTTGCCCGCGAGATTGAGTTGGATGTGCGGGATGGGGCGAGGCATGGAGACGGCCGTTTGTACAGTGCGTTGTTAAACGGCCGTGATGTCACATGGCAATTACGCGATCCCGCCGTCGCCCGCAACGTCTCCGCTGTCGCCAGCTATTTGGGCGTGCGGCAAGCGTTGGTCGAAAAACAGCGTCGTTTTGGCGAACAAGGCAAGGTAGTGATGGTTGGCCGTGACATTGGCACAGTCGTTTTTCCCGATGCACGATTAAAGTTGTATATTACCGCCACCGCTGAAGAACGCGCCCGTCGCCGCGCTCTTGACAACCAAGCACAAGGGCATGGGGGCGATGTTGAGGTGATATTGGCCGACATCAAGCGGCGGGATGCGCTCGACAGCCAGCGCAAACATTCCCCTCTCCTTCCCGCCGACGATGCCGTCATCATCGACAGCAGCGTCATAACCCCCGACGAGATTATCGATCAGATTATGGGGTTGCTGGATGGGGATGGAGAGTGGAGATAGAGGTAGACGGGGGTGGGCGTATGCGGATGAACATGGATAAAGAGTATCTTCTCAGTATTCTGGGAAGACTTGACAAGTTTTCCTAATGATACTCGTGTAAAATAAAGTGTTGATGAAATTTATCAAGTCTTGTCCACGATTTATTGAGAAGATACGATAAAGAGAAAAAATCAGAGTCATTTGTATATCTGTGTGCTGTTTGGGATGGGTGCAGATTTTTTTAGATGGATATAGATAATCGTTCTTATACGCTGTTTTTTATCGGGGCGGCGGCGGGGGTGACGGCCGTTTTGGGTGGTGTTATTCTCGCATTTGGCGGCGTGCTGGCGGGCGTTGCGCTGATTATTGCCGCTGTCGTTGCGCTGGTGGTGTTGCGTGATATTGAGGCGGGCTTTTGGAGCGTGATCGGTGTCATCTGTCTGCTCCCGTTTGCCACGCTTCCGTTCGATATTGGGTTAATTCCGACATTTTTAGATATGGCGCAAGCGGCCGTTGTCGGTGTATGGGCGTTGGGCATCATCACTGGCAGACAGCGGACGATTGTCGTTACGCCTATCACGATTCCGTTGCTGCTTTTTATGATTACGGCCGTTTTTTCCTTCATTTTTGGTCTGGGCAACGGCCCCCTCACCCCCACTTTATTACGAAAATTTGCGGAACTCATTCTCAGCATCTTCTTTGTGTTGGTGGTCATTGATTATGCGTCCACATGGCACAAATTGAATCGGCTGGTGCGGGCGATGTTGATTGCGGGGGCGGCTGGCTCATTTTTGGCGATTGCGTTATGGGTGTTGCCAGAGCAAATGGCGAATGACGCGCTTAATCTGTTGACTCGCATCGGCTATCCCGGTGGATGGATTATTCGGTATATTGAGGAAAACCCAGCGTTGGCGGAACGGGCGATTGGAACGGCCGTTGATCCCAATGTACTCGGCGGCCTGCTGCTGATGATCGGCTCGTTGTCGGGGGCGCAATTGGTGGCAAAACGGCCGTTGTTCTCCAAATGGGCGACATGGAGTATTTTTGGCCTCATCATCGTTGCCCTCATCCTCACCTTCTCGCGCGGGGCGATGCTCGGTCTTATCGCGGGATTAGGATTTATCGCCCTTATGCGTTACCGCCGCCTCATCCCCTATATGATCGTTGGCGGCTTGCTGATGCTCTTTTTGCCGTTTATGCAAAGTTATATCGCTCGCTTTACGGCTGGTTTTCTCAATCAAGATTTGGCGACGCAGATGCGCTGGGGCGAATATAAAGACGCGCTCATTCTCATTGGCCGCTACCCGATTTTTGGGGTCGGCTTTGCTGGCACGCCCGATATTGACATCTATTTGGCGGTTGCTAATGTGTATCTCACCATTGCGGGGGCGATGGGGATCGTGGGGTTATTGGCGTTTACGGCCGTTATCGTCACTGTCTTTGTGTATGCGTTCAACAACCGCCACTATTTTAAGCGGGATGGGAATGAGCAGGCAGATGCGATTTGGCTAGGCTTGCACGCCGCACTTGTCGGCGGTTTAGCAGCTGGGGTATTTGATCATTACCTCTTTAATTTGGAGTTTCAACATGCGGTCGCCGTCTTTTGGCTGTTTATTGGGTTGGCGGTTAGTGCGACGCGGTTGGGGGAGGACAACAGATTGGGGAAGAAACGGGTGTGATAGAGTCTGGATATAATGGGACGCAGATGATATGGGTTATGGGTTTACTGTTGTGAAGGGAACGCGGATAGGGCGGATTTAGCGGATGAATGCGGATTCTTTTTGTTGTATCTGCGTTTATCCTAAAAATCCTGATAAGCTGCGTCCCATCCATCCGCAGATTTTTGCATAAAAAAAAAGGAGACAGAAGCTAAATGGCCTCTGTCTCCTTTTTCTATTTCTATACGCTGTCTCTAGCTTTTATTTTTCTTGCGGGGCGGGGATGGCGATGCGTAAGTCGCGTGTTGCGCCTAAGTTTAGAATATCGCGTGGTTCCATCATCACTGATTTGTCAAAAAGGGTGATGCTGTCGTCCCCATTGACGACGACTAATTGGATGGCGCGTTCGCCTTGTTCGACTTCGATCTGGCTGTGAATGGGGGCGGGATTGTCGGTTAGGACGGCCGTTTCATCATATACTTGCTCGAAAACAGTTTCCCCGTCAACGGATAACGAAATCATCGTGTTGCCAGATGCAATCGCCGCTTTGTCTAAATAATATCCGTATGGCTGCGTGGGGTCAGAAATGACAACTTGCACGGCCGTTGGCTGTTCGGGATACGCATTATACGGCATACGGGCGAATAAAATCTGCATCACCATGACAATTGCTAACAGGGCAAAGGCGGCCCCATAATTACGCCGTGTTGTCGGGAAATTTAGGCGGCGGCTGGAGATATAATTGGGAAGATCACCGCTCCCGTCAGGTGAGAGCATTGTAGTGGGCTTCTGATTTAAGGCGGTGATGAACTCATTGGGGGCAGTCCAAACGGCCGTTATCGGTGTATCTGCATATTTTCCACGTAGACGGGGTTGGCGGTGGCGCGTCAGCCGCTCGGCCATCCATATATTTCCCTCACGATTCATGCAATCATGGGACGGGCAGCCGATGACGCGCATTTCACTCATCCCCGCATCAATCCCTCTCGTTAACAGCGCGGGAGGAATCGCACCCGCACATGGCACAACGACAACTTCTGTATGATCTTTGCATGTACCCGTCGTCATATACTCGACTGCTTCGTGGGCGGCATGTCGTTCACAGATAAAGGCGATACGCGGCGTGGGCGATTGCAGTTTGATACTTTCGATCCGTTTGTCAACAACTTGCCACAATAAATCTGTCGGGTTATCCCCCAATTTGATCGCGTTAAAATTGCACGAGCCGATACAGATACCGCAGCCTACACATAGATCGGATTCAACAACAGCGAGGAGTTTTTGTCGCGCACCATCTTCGCGCTCGACCATTTCTAATGCGCCATACGGACAATCTTCGGCGCAAAGGGTACAGCCGGTGCAATTTTCATCAACGATGCTGATCGTATCTGGCTTGCAAACGGTTCTTTCTCCTGTTTCGGCATTGATTTGTCCCCGTTTTTTAAGCCAGGAGGGAAGGACGGTGAAGATGATACCGCCGACAAGCAACCCCATCCAAATGGCAAAGTTCGCTGATGCGTTGGTGACGGGCAGGAAGAATAGGAAGATCGGGTCAAGCCGCACTGTGCCTGCAAATAGGTTGGGGTCAGCTTGGGCTAACATCCCTAAGGGGAACAGGATTGCACCGATGAGCAGAACCATCCCCATCCCCATCGTCCAATACTCGTTTGGTAGCCATTGGGCGCGTTTGATACGCAGTAGATGGATGTAGAAGAAGACGGCCGTTGTGACAAATAAAATCACATGAACAACAAATAATGCCATCAAAAACGGCCAATTTGTATCATTCCGTGCGGCCGTGACCAAATATACCTGAAACTTATCTGACCATGGCGTAGCTAAATCCAAGAAGCGGATAAACGATTGATTCAACAGTTGGGCGCGTTCATCCCAAATTAGCCAATATCCAGTGACCCCTGCAATCCATAAGAAACCAGTCATCACCATCCCTGTACTCCACGCCAGCCAGCGCGGACCTCGGAAACTCTCCATAAACAGCATTCGATAGGCGTGGAGCAATGTCGTAATCACCAACGCCCCCGACGCATAATTATGGACGGCACGCATTACAAATCCCATAGAATGTTCTTCTATACGGAACGCCGCACCGTAAGACGCATCAAATCCATATTGAAAAAACATGAACAGATATACGCCCGTGACACCGACAACCATCAATAAAAAGGAGGCTATCGTTCCTGTGTGATACAACGGATTAAGCTGATTTGTTCCTGTTAGCTGATTGATTGGCTTTTCAAAAAAGAGTGCGCTCCGCTCTAACCAATATGCCCAGCGGCTTTGCGGCATACGCCAAGCATCATGGCTTATTTTATCTTCGTTAATGGGGGGAGGAGATGGCATTGATGTTGTCATAATATCCTATGGAGTTAGAGAGATTAGTTAGGCCATTTATGAATAACAATCAAAGTTTTGGATGATTTAAATTTAGAAATGGCCTTAATGGTTTTCCAGATGGTTTTATGGGTAAACAAAAACACCCTTCCAAATAATTCTGAAAGGGTGTCTTAAATTACAACAATTAATTTATTGTGTCAGCAAAAATGCGACTAAATCATCAATATCTGATTGATCTAATTCGTCAGCATAATTTTGATACATAATCCCAGCGGCAAAACCATCTACTAGATGTCCGTCTGGGTTTTTGATGGATTCAGTTAAATACTTTTCAGCGGATACACCCTCTTCGTAATTGCCTGCACGGGCACCAACGCCATGGTGGGATGGGCCAACCAGTACAACATCAGCTTCCATTGAGTGACAAGTTATACAACCAGGTGCGCTAGCTGGGCCAATTGTTGTTTGGTTGTATAACTTTTCGCCGTGCGCTACATCTGGTCCACTAGATTCAGTCGCACCGGAATCGCTACCACTGTCTCCACCGCCGCAAGCAACTAAAGCAAGTGCGAGAACAACCATCATTAAAACTAAACTCTTCTTCATAAAAATACCTCCAAGGTCTTTTGTTCTTTTGTTCTATAAAGAACATCTTCTGAAATTATCCCCGACATTGTACCTTATTTTTCAGGATGTCATAAGAAGACATGGGCAATCCATCACGAACAATATCATAATAGCAACCTAATGCAATTAAGTACATTAGGTTGCTATTGTACTTGGCTTGTTTTTCTACCAAACCATAAATCCAGGTGATGTCCATCTTGTAGCGGCGTTGCTAAAGAAATAGAACAACATGGGACCATAAGCGACTAAAATCAATACGGCCGTTGCAATGATCCACGGTTTGAAAGAATCTAACCATGCAGGAACATGAGATTCATCATGATATGCTTCGGCAACGGGCATTTCGATTGGTGCATCTAACTTTTGTTTAGAAAATACAGTGCCAACGATGACAGTGTAGAAAATCAAACCGCTGATACCCAAGATAGTTGCGCCAATGGCTGCTTCAATCAGTAAAGGACTCCATGCGTCATTGAAATAAGGGGAGACACCCAACATAGTACGGCGGGGGGAACCGAAGTTCAATCCGACAACATGCAACCCATTAGAGAACAGAATCATGCCTGCAAACCATGTCCACGCTTGAGCTAACGCCCATTTTGGTTTGAATAACTTGTTTCCACTCAATTTTGGAACTAGCCAGTAGGAAACGCCGAAGTAGGTGAGTGTTGCTGCTGAACCAACAGTGAGATGGAAGTGACCAGGAATCCAGCTTGTGTTATGGATAGCGAGATTGACATTATAAGAAGCATTTGTTAACCCGCCGATGCCGCCAAAGAGGAATAAGATCATCGCCAAATTCTGTGCGGTGTAGGAGGGGCTATCCCAAGGTAATGCGCGAATCCATCCCAACAACCCTTTGCCGCCGCGAGCGCGTCCACCAAGTTCCAAAGAAGCAACAACGGTGAAAGCGGTTAACATACTGGGCAGGAAGAGGGAGTAGGTTAATACAGAGTGCAAGGTTTTCCATCCAGCAGGGACACCGGGATCAACGAATTGATGATGGAAACCAACGGGGATAGATAACAGCAGGAAGAGCCAGAAAACGAGTCGGGCTAAGTTCTCGCTGAACAATTTGCCGCCTGCTTGCTTTGGCATCATGCCGTACCATGAAACGTATGATGGTAACAGCCAGAAGTAAACGATGGGATGCCCTGTGAACCAGAACAATGTACGTGCTAATTGGGGGTCAGTACCGCTGGCGATGCCGAATGCCCACGGAATGAGCAAAATGAGCATTTCTACTGCAACACCGAGTGAGGCAATTTGCCACATGATCATCGTGATGGTGGATGCTAATGCGATGAATGGGATAGATTCGCCAGGATTTTCTTTGCGCCACGCAGCTACAGTAAGATACATGCTCAAGCCGCCAATCCATGAACCGACCACAACTAATGTTAGACCAACATAAAACCACTCATTGGCAAGCAATGGGGGATAGAATGTGAACATAACGGTTGCTTTGTTTAGCAAAATCGGAACGGCCGCTATCAGCAGGCCAACAATCATTACAACTAAGCTCACGACACTGACTGTATGGTTAGCTAAGTCGCGTTTTAGACTATTGACTGTTGAGAAAGTCATAAACCCAACAATGAAGAATGTGGTGAAAACTAGAGCATTTAATACACCATGCAAGGTCAACCCTTGATAGTAACTTTGAACACCGATGGCTTGTAATTGAGGGTAAAGGTTTACCCCAGCATGTTCCAAACTTTGGAACGGCCCAAAAAAGCCGCCAATGAACAATGATGCAAATGCAACACCAAGGTACCATCCTGTTAATTTGTTTGTACGTTTAAACATAAGTTGTCTCCATGAGTCAACAAAACACATTAGTTTTGTTGAGCCTGTTGTAATTTACTCCACAATCAACTGTCCATACATTGTATGATGCCCTACGCCACAATACTCATGGCAGACAAAATTGTATGTACCGGGTTCATCAAATGTGGCTGTCAGCTTGGATACTTCACCGGGAATGACCATCATGTTGATGTTAGTGTCATCTAATCTAAACCCATGAATGACATCTTTACTAGTGACATAAAATGTGATTTTTGAACCAGCGGGGATTGTGATGCGGTTGGGCAGGTAGAGCCATGTCTGTGCGAGGATGTAAACTTCATACTCGCCAGGCGCCAATTCGTGTAAACGGGCATCTGGTGGCTGCTCACCCCAAGGCGAAACGCCAGGTGTAGCCACAGTTTGCGGGTTGACATCAAATCCTTCTGGTGGTGTAGGTAATGCAATACCGTACACCATTCCGCTGATACCGACTGCTATCGCAAAGACGATAATCAATGCGACACTGAACATAAAAAATGTTTTTTCTGTGCGATCTATATGCATTAGCTAGTTGCTCCTCTGGATAGCAGTGTTAAATAGACACTACCCCATAACGCAATAATTAATAAAACAAATATGACCATAATGGCAATTGTGCCTTGCGGCGTTTTGTACTTATTATCATCTTTTTCTTCCATAATTAAATACCTCCAAGTATTCATTGTGGGGAAACACTTGTGTTTCCCTGTTTTCACGTCAATGTGTATTGTCTACATGCACGTTAATCACGTGCTAAATAGCGTAAATCGGTTGCTATATCTTCCCCAGCTGTATTGAAAGGGTAGATTAGGCGTAAATATCCATCTTTATCTATAACAGCGACTGTGGCTGTATGGTCAATTAAATAACCGCTCTCGGCTGATCCTTCATGTTTTTCGTAGAATATGCCTAACGGAATGGCAACAGCCGCTACTTCATCCTCTGTCCCTGTTAATCCAACAAAGGAGGGATGAAAATGCTTGACATAATCATCCAGCTTTTGGGGTGTATCGCGTAATGGATCGATAGAAATCATTATAACTTGTACATCTTTCGCGTCACGTCCCAACTCTTCCATCGCCTTTTTTAGCTCAACCATAGTGGCTGGGCAGACATCGGGACAGAATGTATATCCAAAATAGAGTAATGTTACTTTGCCGCGAAAATCTTTTAGGCTGACTTTTCCATCAACCGAGTCAAGGGTGAAGTTGTTTAAGGTTTCTGGTGATTGCATCACCATGCCATGAAAATTGGGCGGCCCTAAGTTGCCAGTGAAGTAGGTGATACCAAGCCAGCCTGCAAGTAAACCTACTGCAAGACCAGCCGCGATAAAATACCATTTGTTACTACTGCTTTCTGTTGTGGGTGTGTTATTATTTTTCATAATTATCTAATTGCGTTAGCTCGACTTTATCCATTTTCTGACGTTCGTTTGAGATTATGCCCAGAGAGGTCAGAATTAAATGGATAAATAGGTGGTAGTCAGGGTATATAATTTACATAATGTTCGACTGCGGGCTTTATACTGATATGACATGGTTGATCTCCTGTCTGGTTAGGAGTGGGTTGTTTGATTAAACAAAAATATGCAACTCACTCGAATTTCTCGAATATACCTTACCCAATCATGCCAAGCCTGTCTACCAGATGGATAAAGTCGAGGTTAGGGGTAGCAAAGGAATAAGTGGGCTGCTTCATATCCAAGGGAAGCGACTCCTTCGCTGTTTTTGATCTCTTCAGTGATCAGGTTTATGTCACGTAATAATATCTCGGTGGAGGGGGCAGACACACCGTAATGTGTGCGAATGATGCCCCAGCCATCTAATAAGAAGTAGCGTGGTTGAAATGTGACATCATAATCACCGTTCTTGTCTGGTTCGCTTGCGTTATAGTAGAAGCCAAAGCCGCTGCCAACCGCATATTTTGTGATGAGAGGGTCTCCGCTTATAAATTTCCAATCTACATTATCATCAGATATATCATACTTTGATAAAGCAGCTTTTAACCGTTCGGGAGTGTCGCGCTCAGGATCGAGAGAGATGGTGATATGCGAGATAGTGACATCGGGAGGGACATTCTCTTCCATAAAGGCTTGGATTTGCAGGATATCTTCTAATGGTTGTGAACAATCTTCGTCACAATTTGTATATGTGAAACTGTATAAGGAGAGTTGCCCGCGATAATCTTCGTTTGTGACTTTGTTGCCATCCTGATCATGAAGAAGATAACCAGGCCCTAGATCTATTCGGGGCAATACGGTGATGGGCTGAATGATGTTAAAGGCCAATATGGCAGATGCGAAGAGAGCCATGGGAATATATACCCACCAAATGCGTGGTTGATACCATTTTTTATCTTTTTCTATGGGGTTATGGATTTCTCTTGTTACCATGCTCGCTATCCTTCTTACTTATGAAACAAGTTTATGAGAGCAGTATTAGTAAATTGTACCAACTTTGGAGATATACGACAAATTATGAGAGGAAGATGAGAGCGTGTGAGAGCAAATATGCATGCGTTATATTTGCTCCCATAGGGCAATTGCAACCTCCAAATCGCACTGTTAAGTTCCAAATTTACACTGTTTTTAGCATCTCCGCAATTGACATAACATGTGAATTGCGGGAAATTTATGCGTTATGATTGTCGTGATCGTATTTCGTGATCGTTTTTTTCGATTTTCGATCACGAAAATGATCGCGATCATGAATTAAGGCGAGGTTGCAATCGCCCTATTTGCTCCCATTGTTGTTCAGATTTTTTGTTTATCTGATGGTAACATCTCAATATTTTGGGGTGAGTACAACAAATTAAGAAAGGAACAAATTGCGTCTGTCGAGTCAATCTGTCGAGTCAATCTGTTCTTTTCCAAATCTGCTGTACTCATGTCCCCAATTTTTTGAGAAGATACATCTGATATATGATATGAACGGTTATGGTTGCAGGTGTAGGGTAGAAACGGCCGTTTTCTCCACAATATCCGCCGTCCATCCCATCACATGATACTCCCCGTATATCCATAACGGTATTTGGTCTTCATAATGGGGACTGCCCGGATGGCCGCTTTGCCCCGTTGGCAGAATAACGAGCATATCATCATAATCTGCCATATCCACGATCATTCGTAACGAAGGGTGCCAATTGACCTCTGCAAAATTTTCTGTATCCCAACTATTAGCATTGACGATGCCGCGCCCCCCATCTACTGGGTACGGGCCGCGATTGAGCAATTTTTCAACTACGTTGATACCGCTTTGACCTAGCGGCGCACTTTTGAACGTGACATGATGGAATAATGCCCAATAAGATTCCTCTGCATCTTCCTTACTTATATCGTCCAGTTCAATGACCGCCGCTTCAATAACTTGCAACAAAATATCATCCCGTGTTTCTATTTCAGGAGTATCTTGATTATCCCACCACACAGATGTGGGATCAGTGGCGATTTTATGCAGGAAGATACTGCTGGTCATTATATCTACATTTTCTTCGCCGATGTCATCATCAAGAATGGCATGTGGCAGAGCGCGGTAGAACAGTTCAAACAGTGTTGTTTCTGCGCTGCTGCGCTGCTCTTTCCGATTCCAATCCGCTAAAAAGCGGATTGCCTTTTGCACATTAGCATACTTACTTTCAAGAGTGGCGATGAGAGGTACATAGGTGTGTGCGGACATGGAGGTGCTGTCAAATTGCATCAACTTTGTCTCAGCCACTGTCACCATATTGTCTGATAACGCTTCCTCGATCATCTGCTCAATACGGAAGCCGCGATCTCCGTTAGCCCAATCCCGTCTGATATAATATGGATATTCTGCATCTACAATCGCATGGTTGGCGGTTACAATATACCCTTGTTCAGGATTGAACAGAGCGGGCAGTTCATCATAATCGACCCAGCCTTCCCACTCATACTCTCCATCCCAGCCTGGCGAAGGGACAAGGCCGATGCCATTTTTGCGGATTGGCACACGGCCGGGCAATTGATACGCTATATTCCCCTCCATGTCGGCGTAGACAAAGTTTTGTGAGGGGATGTCCCAATTGCGGAGCGCGTCACGGAATTGATCGTAATTTTGGGCGCGGTCAAGCTGCAAAATCGCGTGCATTAGGAGAGATGGCTCTTGCGCCGCCCATCGCATCGCCAATACATCTTTGGCATCATCCATCGTATCGCTGATGATGGGGCCATGCCCCGTGCTACGAACTTGCAAATGGACATCTTCGCCCCCATTGACGACGATCAATTCGTCAATCAGTTCCATATCCTGCCATTCACCCATCCATTCATATTGATTGGGGTTGCTGGGATTGATTTTTTCTACAAACAAGTCTAGCACATCGGGGCCGGAATTTGTCACCCCCCATGAGATTTTGTCATTATGTCCCACTACAATGCCGGGCGTGCCAGCAAAAGAGAAGCCTGAAACATTTAGTTCCGGAGTGTGCAGGGCGATTTCGTACCAAATGGCGGGCATTTGAGTGCCAAGATGGGGATCGTTTGCCAAAAGAGGGAGGCCGCTTTCGGTATAGTCACCGCTGATGACCCAGTTATTACTGCCCACAAATTCGCTGTATCCAAGTACGTCGGGAATGTCGCCGATGATGTTGCTGTTCACATTTTGCCAGACGATTCTATTATCGCTGTTTGCCTCCATCGTTGTTTTTTTGTTGCTTTGTTCATTAACGGGGGCGATGACGGGGCGGGTGTCGTATGGATATTCTGGGCGTAATTCAAATACAATCTCTTCGCCAAATTTATCAATTAGGTCGGCGTAGGCGAGTTCGTGGTCTATGTCGTTTGCCAGCACGAATGACATCACCACGCCCCACGAGATAGTGTCGAGTGGTTCCCACGGCTCAATTTCCCATGCGTCATTTACAATGTTCAAAATGGTGTAGTTGATGGAAAGTTCGTCGGGTGATTTGTCGCCGATATACGCATTTACGCCGGCCGAATAGGCGAGCAGGAAGTCGTAAGTTTCTGGTGCGGTCTCTTTTATATGGGCGGTGCTTTTTTCGGCCATCCGATTCCATCCAGCGGTGCGGATGAATTTGTCAAAGGGGATGCCGTCATCGCCGATGATTTCGGCTAGGCGGCCTTGTCCTTGATGCCGCCACCATTCCATTTGCCAAAATCGGTCTTGGGCGGTGACGTATCCTTGTGCAAAATAGGCATCAGCTTCGTTGCTGGCGTAGATATGCGGTATGCCCATATCGTCACGATAGATGGTCACTTCGTCGGTTAATCCTTGCACGGTGACGGTTCCGTCGTGATCGGGTTGTGGCTTTTCTACGGCTACTTTCACTGTCACTCCTGCAACTACACTTAAAATTAGTGCAACAATAAATAGTATTAACAGTCCTTTTGGTATTTTATTGCTCATTGTTCTCCTTTTGGTCTTTTATCAGGGGGATCGTTCTGTTTTTAACGATTCAAATTTTGTTCCTTTTGTACCTGATTTTAAGTAAATCCGCACTGTATTTGGGGGAATGGATGGCAATGCTATAATCAGAGGATCATATTTGTAAATTTAATGAATATATGTAACTACTCAGCTTATCAATTATTTCACGTATCTTCTCAGTATTCTGGGGAGACTTGACAAATTTTCCTAATGATACTCGTGTAAAATAAAGTGCTGATGAAATTTGTCAAGTCTTGTCCACGATTTATTGAGAAGGTACTATTTCACCACAAAGAAGCAAAGATCACAAAAAAAATCTTAAAAAACTTCGTGTTCTTCATGTCTTTGTGATTAATTTGGACAATGGCTGAGTAGTTACGAATATGTTTGATTGTTGCTCTCAAGGAGTATGGATTTCTGCTTTCGCAGCAATGATAAATTGTTCGGTTTATGATGTTGATCAAAAGATAAGTACGCACTCGAATTAATCAAGGTAACATTGAAAGGAGCAAACCATGGGAAAGGATACGGAGGATGTAATGGTTGATGATGAGATTGAGGAAACGGCCGTTGAGGAGATAGCAACCGAGGTTGAGGCAGTTGCCGTTGATGAAGAGTCGGAGCCAATCATCGAAGAAGATGAGGCTGAACCTGAATTGATTGTAGAGGAAGAGGAAACGGCCGTTGAGGAAGTATCTATTGAAGATGCCGTTGAGCCAGAACCTGTAGACGAAGATAAGAGTGTGAACGCTCATCTTTATAGTGCTGGTACTGGTGCTGTGCTGGGCGTTCTATTAACATTGCTGATGCTGTTCCTAATCAATGGCACATTAAACTTTGCCGCCGATGATCGTGCTGACTCATTAGCCCTTCGCCTTGATCAAAATGGGATGGCTCGCACAGAAGCAGAGGCGGGTATTGAGGCCAAAATTGGAGAAGTGAACACCTTAATCACCGTATTGACAGAGGAAACAGCGAACCTTGCTGCCGCGCAAGAGGGAATTGCAGGCGAATTATTAGGCGTACGATTCGAAATTGAGTCTATCCAGACAAGTATGGGGGCGACAGAAAGTGATATAGCCCAACTATCCGCCGATACGGCCGCCTTAGAAACGGCTTCCGAGCAATTTGAAGAACGTCTCACTTTTGTGGCTGAATCAGCCGAGAATTTCGACCTATTTTTAGATAATTTGCGTGATATGCTCATTGTTATACAAGGATTGCCGCCCACACTCACGCCCACGATTACACCAACCGCGACGATTACGCCGACGATGACGATCACGCCAGAATCTACGGCAACGGTAGAAAGAGACGGGACACCAGCGGCAACGGTAGAAGCCGAAGCGACACCAGAAGCAACGGCACAACCATAGTATAAATAGAAAGATCGGGGTTGGTCATCGTTTCGACCAACCCCCTAAATTCTAAGGAAAATTAAATGAGTAAAACGACTGGCTCAAGTTTGATAAAACGGCTACTACTGGCATTTGCCAAATTATTCGCCTTTGTATTTATTTTATTTCTCGTAGTTGTGGGCGGCTGGAAAGCGTATGAGGAGATCCACCGATCCGACGAGAGTATTGTTGCCCGCACAGAGGCGAATTCACAGCGTATTGAGGGTGTTGTTGATGAGTGGGATGGGATGCTGGCACGAATAAAGATGCAGGAGGAGGAGATTGGGGCGTTGCAAACGGCCGTTGCCGCCCAAAACGATCAAATCGCCGACTTAATCGAAGCGTTAGCTACCGAACAATCCAGCCAAGCAGACACAGCCGCCAGCTTAGCCAGTGAAAAGGAAACCCTCACGGCCGAGATTGCCGCCTTGAATGGGGAAACCGTCCATAATGGAATGGCAATTGACGAATTAAATAATAGTATAGACGTGATGCAAGCTAATTTGACTGAATGGGAAGCTAGAATAGAGGCTGAAAAGGGTCAAACGGAAGAGATGGAAACGATGCTGGCCGCGTTCCCCGCAGAGGAAATTGTCCAAATGCGGCAAATCATCACCCTGTTCCGTATATCAGAGTTGATCAGTCGTACTCGTCTTGAATTGACAGAAGAAAATACTGGATTAGCGGCCGTTGATTTGATACAGGCGATAGAAAAGATCGATCAAATGATAGAGGCCGACAGCGACAGCCCGTTGACAGAAGCGTTACTGCCCGTACAAGAACGGCTCGACTTAGCCGCTGTCAGCTTGCCAATTGATACAGAAACGGCCGTTCGTGATTTAGAAACCGCACGAGGTGCGTTAGACCTCGTATTGGCAGCAATGCTCGCAGAAACGGAGTAAATAGGTGTCTTCTCAATAAATCGCGGACAAGACTTGACAAATTTCATCAGCACTTTATTTTACACGAGTACCATTAGGAAAATTTGTCAAGTCTCCCCTTATTTTATTTTACACGAGTACCATTAGGAAAATTTGTCAAGTCTCCCCTTTATGTTAAGTCATCTGTGAAACCTGCGGATAAATTGACACTCCTCGTCAACGTTTTAATGCAGGATTGACAACAAGATCACCCGCAAAAAACCCAGTATCAGCCACAAAACCATCGGACTAAAATCCATCATGCCCATTGGCGGTAAAAGACGGCGGATTGGTGCCAGCGCAGGCTCCGTCGCCTGATACACAAAGCGCATAAATGGCCCCCATATTTCATGGTACGGGTCTGGGCGCACCCATGACAAAATGGCGCGGGCAACAAGCAAACTGATAGCGATATAATAGAGTAGATTGATAAGTGTGTATAACATAGGTTTCCTTTGGGAATAATGAAGCAAGGTCAACCCGCTGGGTTGCCCGATTTTTAAATAGATATTGTTATGTCAGCCGTTCGCCAAAAAGGGCGCGGCCAACACGGATATGGGTTGCACCCTCTTCGATAGCAATTTCAAAATCGTCTGTCATGCCCATTGACAATTGATCAAGGGTGAGGGCGGGAAATTCCGCTTGCAGCCAGTCGCTTAACTGGCGGGTGCGACGGAAAATGTCGCGGATTTCTGTCTCTGGTGCGCCGAAAGGAGCCATCGTCATCAATCCTTGCAAGTGCAGACCGGGCAAAACGGCCGTTTCCTCCACAACTTTACGCAACGCTTCTCGCTGAGTTGCATCATCCCGCCACCGATCAGCCGCAAACCCCGCCTTGCTCGCTTCGCCAGAGATATTGACCTCCAGAAAGATGGGCAGCCGACGATTATTAGCCGCACGGCCGTTTTCCTCCAATCGTTTCGATAATCGACGCGCGATCTTCATCCGATCCAGCGCGTGAAAGGTGTCAGCGTGATCAGCGACGATGGCCGCTTTGCGGCTCTGCAACGCGCCGATAAAATGCCAGACGATGGTTGTATCAGCCGCCAGAGCAGCCCGTTTTTCAGCCAGCTCCTCCGCCCGATTTTCGCCGATATGGAACATGCCCGCATCACGCGCCACCTGCACCAATTCGACAGGCCACCGTTTGGTGACCGCGATGAGGGTGATGGAACTGTACGGCCGTTTTGCTCGCTCTGCCGCCGCCCGCATCCGTTCCTGCACCGCTTCGTACCGTTTTTGTATATCGTTCATACCGTTCTCCCTATCCTACAGATAAAAATCCGCGACCAACTGCCTGTCACCTTGATCACAGTTATTGACGAGCCTTTCCTTAGCAATGAGGATTAAATAAAGCCATAAACTTCCATCTGTCATTTCTGCGAAGGCAGGAATTTACAGTATGGGAAATCATGGATTCCCGCCTAAAAAAGTTTACCCGCACAAAGGTGGGGGCGGGAATGACAACTTTAGTAGGTACCTTCTCAATAAATCGTGGACAAGACTTGACAAATTTCATCAGCACTTTATTTTATACGAGTATCATTAGGAAAATTTGTCAAGTCTCCCCAGAATACTGAGAAGATACTTTAGTAGTTAAATAAACTTTCGTTCCTTACTCATATCTAAAACGCCACACGCCGATGAGCAGAAAGAGGAGGCCGAACGCCAACAAAACAGCCGTTTCCAACAAAATATCGCCTACGCCCAGCCCGCGTGTGATGATGTCGCCAAACCCATCCATCGCCCAAGCGGTGGGGAAGAGATGGCCGATTGTCCGCATCCATTCAGGCACGATTTCCAGCGGCCACCACGCGCCGCCGAGCGGAGCCATGACCAATACAATTACCGTTGTCAGCGAATTGACCTGATCTTGAGAGCGTGCCAGCGCGGCCATCATTATGCCCAACGCGGCGATGGAAAAAGTGTAGCTCAACAGCATCAGTAGTAAGGCGAATGGAGATTGCCCCCATTTGACACCCATAAGTGCGCCGCTAACGACGACGAGAATCCCAATTTGAGCCAGCCCAGAGATATAAATGCCTTCGAACTTGCCTAGCAGAATCGCCCCTTTGTGGATGGGCATCACCAGCAATCGACGCAATGTGCCTTGCGCCCGCTCTTCAACGATGGTCGCCGCGCCGCCTAGCATGAAAAACATGGAAAACATAATCATCATGCCGGGTGCAGATTGGGCGTTGCCTACAGAAATATCATTTGTTGTATCTTCAATACGGCTCACTTTCTCGACAGCGACGGCGATAGGAGCGATTGGCCGCCATTTTTCTTGTGCTTGACGCAACGCTTCATCAAAGTAACTATCTCGTGCCGCTTCATCGTTATCAAAACGGCCTAATTCGGCGGCGGCTAGAACGGCCGTATTGGCGGCGGCAACCGATCCTTCTAATTCGATGAGGGCAGACTTGACGGCCGTCTCCACAATTTGCACCTCATTTGCCGTGCCGTTTACATGAAAAGCAACGTCAACCTCTTTTTGATCCAGCAAATCGGTCGAAAAAATAGGTGGAATGATGATAACGGCCGTCGTCTCCTCAGCCGCTAACAGTTCCATCCCTTTCGCTTCCGTCCCCGTTTGCACGATCAATAAGGCATCTGCCTCTACTCTATCCGTCAGCGTCTCGCTTAACGCCGCCCCATCCTCATTAACCAGATAGACAGGCCAGCCGACGGGAGCATCATCAGGTGAAAAACTGCCCATCGCCTGCCCCAGCACAAAAGTGAAGAGTAGAGGCATCAAAATAGCCGACAAAAGCTCGCCGCGTGATTGAAAAGCGGTGCGTAAATATAATTTTGCAATATCAAAAATTTGTGTCAGCATCGTTTATCTCGTCATCCGCCGTTGGAATAAAATGGCGGCAATGGTGAAGAATAGGATAGAAAATGTGAACAAAACGGCCGTCTCTAACAGCACCTCTCCCACACCTGCTCCAGAACGCATCAAATCTGTAAACCCAGTCAATCCCCAATAGTTGATGGACAATTTGCTCATACTTTGCAGCCATTCAGGGAATAGCATTGACGGGATGAATGTGCCGCCCAACAAGCCAGAAATGACGAGGATCGGGCTACCGATGACATTGACCTGCACGGCCGTTTTGGCAATACTAGCAATAACCAGCCCCAAACTGGTCGCTGCCAACGTAAACGAGAGCGTCAGTAACAATATCCCTAATGGATTTCCCCAATCTAGGCCAAATAGCAAGACCGTTGCCATAATGAAGATGGAAAATTGGAAGATACCAGTCAACATCACCCCAGCCGCTTTGCCCAGCAAGATAGTGCGCCCGCTCGTGGGCGTGATCAACAATCTATCCCATGTGCCGGCATGTTGTTCTTCTAAAATGGAAGTCGCCCCGGCCAGCGTAGTAAACATGAGGAAGAACATCCCCATTCCCGGCCCAAAGAAAGAAAACGGGGCAAAATCTGACTCTTCCTCTTCGCTGTCACTATTACTGACAATACGGTTTAGATGGATACGGGAATCCAGCCCGTTGTTCTCAAAAGCGTCGCCAAATATATCAGTTAAAACCGTTTCCATAGCCGCCATTTTCGGCCCCAAAATGGCGGTATCGGCGATGAGTTGTTCGATGGTGACTTCAATAGTGATCACGCTGCTGCTGAACTGTGCCGCAATCCCTGTCACCACGCCGCGAATAATGTTGGGGGTGATGGATGCGGTTGGATCGACATACAATTGCAAAAATACAGGGTCATGTTCGTCAAGAAATCCCTCAACATCGGGTTGGATGCGTGCGCTGAAACCAGATGGAATGTACAGAACGGCGCGGATATCTCCCTGCATCACTTTTTCTTGAGCGGCGGCAAGATCGTCCATCGTTTCGGTCGCCAATAGTTCCGCTAACGCTTCATTATCCTCAAAGATGGCGACTACATTTGCTCCCATCTCGCCCTCATCGGCGTTGATGATGACGAAGGGGATGTCAGCGATGGGGGTGCTGCCATCGTTATTTATAAAGCTGCCAAATGCGGAGCCGATGATGGCGGTGATGAGCAGGGGGGCGGCGAGCATCAAAATGAGGGCGTTGCGGTCACGGAAGCGGATTAAGGTGTCTTTCCAAGCGATTGTCCAGATTTTCATCAATTAATCCCTCAATGCGCGTCCAGTTAGATGCAAAAATACGGCTTCTAAATTTGGCTCTTTAATCTCGATCCCTTTGAGCCGCAGCTCTGCTTTTTCGGCCCATGTTAAAATAGAGGGTAGTGAGGAGGCCGCTTCGTTGACTTCGGCTAATAATTTTCCATTTTCGATGACGGCTTGATGGACGGTACTGACGGCCGTTAAGCTTTCGACTAATGTTTCAGCATCGGCCAGCCCATCATACTCAATGGCGATAATATCATATTTGCCCACCATTTCCGTCAGCGCATCCTGCGTGCCTAATCCGATCAATTTGCCATGATCGATAATGCCGATACGGTCGCTTAATTCTTCCGCCTCTTCCATATAATGGGTGGTGTAAACGACGGTCAACCCTTGCGCGTTTAACTCTTTCACCGTGTCTAAAATGCGGCGGCGGCTTTGGGGGTCTATGCCCACTGTCGGCTCATCCATGAATAGCAGCTGCGGCTCATGCAGCAGTCCGACGGCGATATTTATTCGTCGTTTCATGCCGCCTGAGAATGTTTCCACCTTATCTTTAGCGCGGTCGGTCAGGCCGGCGATTTTTAGCACCGCTTGGATGCGCTCTTGCAATTTTGTGCCGCGCAAACCGTACATTTTGCCCCAAAAGGCGAGATTTTCCTGTGCGCTGATAGCGGGATAGAGGGCGATCTCTTGCGGCACAACACCGATGACCTGTTTTACCTTTTTTGCTTCGTCGGTGACGGAGTGTCCGTTGACGAGCAGCGTTCCTCCAGTTGGTTTTAGCAAGCAACTCATCATGGAAATGGTGGTTGTTTTGCCAGCCCCATTCGGCCCCAGCAGGCTGAATATCTCGCCGCGCTGGATATTGAATGAGATGTCGTTGACGGCCGTTATGCCGTCTGGCGGAGCATACTGTTTGACTAAATTTTTTACTTCAACGATGAGTGATGACATAAGCGGGGGAGCGAGGGTCGCGAAGCTACGGGACTGCAGGGCGGCAAAGTGAAGAAAAGTTTCTCACTTTGCCTCGCAGCCCCGTCACTTCGCTACTCTATAGTAAGTAGTTCAACTTCAAAAATAAGAATTGCGTCTGGTGGAATGCCGGGGCGGCCTTCGGCACCATAGGCTAAGTCGGCGGGAATGACGAGTTGGCGTTTGCCGCCGACTTTCATTCCCGCTACACCTTCATCCCAACCAGCGATGACGCTGCCTTGCCCTAAGGTGAAGGGGAGCGGCTGATTGCGTTCCACAGAGCTGTCGAAGACGGTTCCGTCCGTCAGCCAGCCTGTGTAATGGACGGTGATCGCTTGCCCTGATTCGGCCGTAGCACCGTCACCTTCTACTATGTCATAATACTTCAAGCCGCTTTCGGTGGTGGTGTAATCCTCATCGGCAATGTCGGTGATGGCGGGCATTTCCACGATCTCCAGAAGTTCTATTTCTATGATCAATGTTGTGTTGGGGGGTACCGCATCGCCCGCGCCTTGTTCGCCGAAGGCTAAGTCTGGTGGAATGACGAGTTGACGTTTGCCGCCTGTGCTCATTCCAATCACACCTTCGTCCCAGCCGGGGAACAGTTCGCCAGAGCCGATAACGACGTTTATCGGTTCTCCTGAATCGGCTGAACGACCAACAATGACATTATCGTCACGCCAAATGGAGAAATTCATCACGACATGATCACCAGTGACAACGGCCGTGCCGTCTCCTTCTTCGATATTGTACAGCTTTAATCCTGTATCTGTTTCAGTGTAATCGTCATTTGCAATTTCTATGGGCGGTTCTGGCCGTTCGACAGAGATAAGTTCTAGTTCAGATTCGATGGCGGAGTTCGGCGGCACAGTGCCGGGTATTCCTTGTTCGCCAAAGGCTAATGCCGGCGGCATGAGTAAGGAGACTTTGCCCCCTTCCTGCATATCCAGCAATGCTTCTTCCCAGCCGGGCAATAATTGACCGATACCAAGCGGTATGCTGATTGGCTGTTCACGTTCAAATGAGCTATCGAACGGTTCTTCGCCGGACAATCCTATTGTGTAATGGATGGTTACGATGTCGCCAGCTTGGGCGGGCAAGCCATCCCCTTCGGTGAGTACGGTTATTTCTAGCTCAGTGGGTAGATCGGCGGCGGGTTGATGGGGATCAGCTTCGGTCTCGCCACCTTCGTCTACTTCGCCAGCAGGTTCTTCTTCAACTACAACGCCATCCGGTACGGGGGCGGGACCACAAGCTGCCAGTAACAAAAGTGCTGCTGACACCATCATCAAATATATCTTCAACTGTTTCTTCACGTTTTTCTCCTTTGATTGGGCATGGGCAGTGCCAAACCCCTACTGTGTGGACATGAATTGTCATGTCCTTCTACTATGTCTATTTGTCTACATCAACAGACACAAGTGGGAATTGTATCAAAAAATGATGAACAATGAACAATTGGCAATGAGTAATTGTTCATTGTTCATTATTTGTTATTCATTATTCATTATTCCTACAGTATTCGCTCCATGATCCGACGTATAAACGGCCGTTTCCCAGCCCAGCCTCTGCTGCTGCCAATACGTTGACGCAAGAGGAGACTCCAGAGCCGCAGTAGAAGACTGCTTCATTGATGGGGGTGTCGCCTAGCAATACGTCAAATTCGGTTTTGAGTTGTGATTTTGATAGGTAACGGCCGTTTTCCCAATTGCGTTCAAAGAAGCGGTTTACGGCACCGGGTATATGACCGGCTACAGGGTCGAGCGGCTCTACTTCGCCGCGATACCGCTCTTCTGCGCGTGAATCTATGAGCAGCGGCGCGTCCAGCACGTCGGCGTGTACGACTAACCAGTCGCGGCGGGGCGAGCCGTTGAACTCGGCGGGCGACGCTGTTTCGATGCCTGAACGGGTGGGTAATCCCGCTTCTTGCCACGCTTGCCAGCCGCCGTTGAGGACGGCAACGGCCGTATGCCCCATATAGCGCAGCATCCACCACAAACGGGAGGCGATCATCCCGTTGGCATCGTCATAGGCGATAACTTGGGTGTCGGCATGGATGCCCATTCGTCCAAACAGCGCCGTCAACGCTTCGGGCGAAGGGAGCGGATGGCGGCCATGATCGGTCAACGGCCGTCCGCTCAAATCATCATCTAACGAGGCGTAAATCGCCCCTGCGATATGCGCCTGCTCATACGCACGCGCTCCATAGTCCACATCAGCCAGACTAAAACGGCAATCTACAATTACTATAGTTGCCCCATCCAATTGGGACAAGGCGGAAGGGTTAATCAGAGTTTTATACATAATTGATAGTTGATAGTTGATAATGGGTAAGTATCCATTATCCATTATTCGTAATTTCTCAGAAAGTTGGGGGCAGGATTATAGCTAATTAGGAAAGGAACGCATTTACTTGACTGACGTAATTTGTTCCTTTCTTAATTGGGTGTAATCACCCCGAAATACTGAGAAAATACCATTATTCATTGATAATTGTTCATTGTCAGTTCGCGTGTTTTTGCGGCGGTGTCGGCGGCGATGACGAGCGATTCGCCGACCAGCATCGCGTCTACGCTGGCGGCTCGCAGGCGGGCAACGTCGGCGGGGGTATGGATGCCGCTTTCGGCGATGAGGGGAATGGCGGCCGGGATCAACGGCCGTAACCGAATCGTCGTCCCTAAATCGACGGAAAAATCGTGCAAATTGCGGTTATTCACCCCGAGCAAAACGGGGTTGCAGCGCAGCGCTTTTTTTAGGTCAACGGCCGTATGCACTTCGATCAACGGCGATAATTCCAGCTCCAACGCTAAGGCGTGTAACTCCTGCAACAATCCATCCTCCAATGAGGCGGCAATGAGCAGAGCCGCCGACGCACCGGCCACTTTTGCTTCATAAAGCTGGTATGGGTCACGGATAAACTCTTTTCGCAGGAGCGGCAGGGCGGGCAGGATGGCGTGAATGTCGTGCAAAAATTGCAAGCTGCCTTGAAAATAATGCTTGTCGGTGAGGACGGAAACGGCCGTTGCTCCATTCTCCGCATATGTTCGCGCCAATGCCCGATGGTCAAAATCAGGGCGCAACAGCCCGCGTGAGGGGGATGCCCGTTTTACTTCGGCGATGAGGGCGGGCTTCTGTTTGGCCGCCTGCAACGCTTCCACAAAATTCACTGGCGGGGGCATTCCTTCTGCTAATCGTCGTAGAGCAGCTGACGGCCGTTGCCGTTTGGCTTCAATAATCTCTTCTATTTTATGCTCAAATATCTCGTCTAAAATACTCATATGAAAAAAAGGATGGGGATGGGACGCAGATTTTTGAACATTTTTATCTGCGTCAATCTGCGAAATCTGCAGATTATTCTTTTCTGGTTCATCCTGAAAACCCTGCCAATCTGCGTCCCATCCCCCGCTTACTTTACCGCCCGATACCGCCAAATGCCGTCTACAATATCTTCATGGATGAGAGCATCCTCAAGGAGCAGGTCAAGATAGCCGACTTGCATCCAAAGGCCGACGAGGCGGTAGGTGGAGGGGTAATGGGAGTACATCTCGTTGACTAATTTGCTCACGGTGTCGAATCCGCGTTCGATGAGGGTGAGCGTTTTTGCTTTGCGGCGCAAAATGCGGCGGCGTTGTCGGCTGATGAGGGTGCGGTGATCGTCAAACGGTTCGCCGTGTCCGGGATAGATGCGATTGATGTTGAGGGATTCAACGGCCGTCAGCGACTCCATAAAACGGGGCAGTGACGGATCGTGCCGTGCTCGCAATGCACCGTTGGCAGGGCGTTCGATGACGGGGGTCGGTGTTTTTTCTAGCAGCATATCGGCGGCCAAAAAGTCGCCCGTTTCCGCTTGGTAAAAGCAAGTTTGATGGCTGGCGTGGCCGGGCGTATGCACCGTTTGCCACTCTGCGCCGCCAAAGGTGAGCGTGCCGCCGTCTATGGGAAAGATATGCAGCCGACTGGCGGGGACGGGATCGGCCGTTTCTCGTGAGAAGCGCATGAAATTGAGTACCGCGTTCTGCATTTCGACAGGCATAGCCATCTTGGGCAGGAAGATGTCTCGATAATAATTGATGCGTTTTTGCCATGAAATGGCCGTGTCCACCAGCCACTCCTCGCCCAATGGTGATACCCAAATCTCAGCATCACTATGGGCGGCGATGCGTGCCGCCTGTCCAAAATGGTCAACATGCGGATGGGTGATGATTACTTTGGCTAAGTCGGCGATTTGCAGCCCATGTGCCGCTAACCCTGCGAGCAACGCTTTCCATGAGGAATCCGTTCGCACGCCTGTATCAATAAGAACGGGCTGGGGATGGGTGAATAGATAGACGTTGACGGGGCCGACGGGGAATTCTGTTGGAAGTTCTATACGGATTGGGTGCATAAGTAATTGATAATTAGTAATTGATAATTGGGCATGGTTCAAAATTTGGCAAATCATCTTTACAGTTGTTGCGCGATTGGGCGACCATAAAGGTCGCCCCTACAGGAGTAAATTGTAGGGGCGCGGCCTTGTGCCCGCCCTCAAAGTGTAAAGATCATCTTGTGTAAAATGAACCATGTCGATAATTGATAATTGATAATTGTAAGTCGTTGATTATCTGTTATTCATTATGAATGATCAAGCGGGGAGGTTAATGGGCAGCAATTCCAATTCTGAAATCAAATCAACATTCAGTCGAGTAAAAACTTGATTTTCGCGCAAAAGTCCTTACTATTTTTAATGTTTTAGAAAGAACAGCAGGAAACTTCTATCAATATTTGCGCGATAACGAGGCTTTTTCATTCAAAATATGGACATGGTTCATTTTTGATGAAATGATCTTTACACTTTTTGGGCGACCCAGCGGGTCGCCCCTACGATTCCCTCTTGTAGGGGCGATTCGCTGAATCGCCCAACACAACATAAA
>WFSA01000128.1 GCA_015486215.1 Anaerolineae bacterium
GAGTTGATCGGAGAGGGGGGGATGGGCGTAAACGGCCGTTTGTCCAAACAGTTCAGCCAAATCCATCTTCAATTTGATCGCCACATGCTGCGGCACGACAAGGGCGGTGATGATTTTACGGCCGTCGTCCATCCCGTCATTGGCGATGACCGTGCCGATCAGCCCGCTGCGTAACCAGTCTGGCTCATTTTGCCGCGCGGCAATTGTGGCGGCGCGGTGGCCGTAAATGCCAAACAACTTGCGGGTGGGATGGGGTAGTGCGCTGATAAAAGCGTCGCGCTCGGCGGCGGGGAGTTGTTGGAAGGCAGAGACGGTGGCGCGTAGCTCTTCGTCCAGCGGGCTGGGCATCGGCTGGCGATGGTATTCGATGAGGGTGGGGGGGAAAACGGCCGTTTGTTGGGCTAATTTTGTACCACTATCCATTACTCGCCGTCCCATTCAGTCAACCACCGTACCTGACCACGCCAAAAAGCGGGAGTGGTCTCTGTCAACAGGCGATCAAATGCTTTGAGCAACCGAGACAAATTCCAATCATATTGATGAGCAATAACAACACCTGCATGATTAGGAAATTTCCGTGTTAATGGGAAAAAGTGGCGGACATTGTATGTGAAAATGATGCGATTCCGTTGCGTTGCTTTTTGTAGCTGTTCCTCATCACTCGCATCCTCATCCACCCACGCATTTGGTGTGCGCGTTACATCAAATCCACGTTCACCCAAAACACGATGCAATCCCCTTCTTGAACAGTCGGCATCCAAATGAAGGCGTGGTTGATTCTCATTTTCCATAACCAGCCTCAATCGTAAATTGGCGATCAGCTTCTATATCAGCATCAATCTCAAAACGATGTGCCTCGTAAAAAGCCATCGCCTGCGTAACCGTTTTCAAGGGCATATCAAACTCATCAGCCACTTCCTGAAGCGACATTCCCCAGCCATTGATGTAACCGACAACAACCTTCACCCGAATACCAAAACCACGAACTCTAGGCGTTGGTGAGCCATCTACCTCACGTCGATAAGTGATTTGAGGGAAATTAATATCATCAAGTGATTGGCGCAAAGAACCAACTCTCTCTGATACTGACCACAAAATAAATTGATTCAACGAAACACCTTGCGATTTTGCCAAGATGGATGCTTCTTGCTTCAAAGCTATGGGTAAATTTAGTGCGTATCGTGCCATGATTATCTCCCAAATTGATTATTCACATCATATAGCACATCGTTTACGATGTCAATTCATCATGTCTAAAATCAGCAATTCTAATTCTGACATGCTTCAAAAGTATCTTCTCAGTATTCTGGGGAGACTTGACAAATTTTCCTAATGATACTCGTGTAAAATAAAGTGCTAATGAAATTTGTCAAGTCTTGTCCCCGATTTATTGAGAAGATACGTATCTTCTCAATAAATCGGGGACATGAGTACAGCAGATTTAGAAAAGAACAGATTGACTCAACTGACGCAATGTGTTCCTTTCTTGATTTGTTGTACTCACCCCGAAATATTGAGATGTTACGAAGATACCTTCAAAAATACAAAAATTTGCTTTACATTATTGTTGCACAATTTAACGCAACGCATGGGACGCGGATGCTTCGCACGCGAATTTGGCGGATAAATGGTATCTTCTCAAAATTTCGGGGAGACTTGACAGGTTTTCTATAATACTCTCGTGTAAAACGCGAGACTCTTATGAAACCTGTCAAGTCTTTGCCCCAATTTATTGAGATGTTACGATAAATGCGGATAAAAAGAAAAATCCGTGTTTATCCGTTGAATCCGCCTAATCCGCGTCCATTTTTTACGCTCAAACTGTAAAGATGATTTTGTTGAGAATGAGCCATCTCCTAATTCTGAAATTAAATTGACATTTAATCGAGTAAAAATTTGATTTCCGCGCAAAAATCGTTGCTGCTTTAGGTGTTTTGGAAGGAACAGCAGGAAATTTCTATCAATATTTCCATTTCGAAGTGACAGTCACGGGATGCATAATTTCGGGTAAGCCAAGTCCGTCCACCCCGTGACGGTCACTTTGGCTCAACTCATTTGAAACACGCCTAATCGAATAATCGGGGCAGTTCTTTTTTTACTTTTGACGGGTGAGGAGGGTGTTGGTTAAGTCGAAAAGGGCGGTTTTGCCGTCGCCTGTCGGGGCGGCGGCGGTGAGATGGGCGATTGCTTTTTGGGAGTAAACGGCCGTTTCTCTCTCTGCCCTCTGCCGCGCTTCGACTTCATCCAGAAATTCTATCGCCCGCCCGACAAATGCGTCGTCAACTGCGCTTTGGTATAGCGTTTGTAGCGGCTTACTTTGGGATAGGCCGTATAAAACGGGCAGTGTTTTCTTTTTGGTGCTGATATCTGTCGCCGCTGATTTACCTGTCAACGCCTCATTCCCCCAAATGCCGAGAATGTCATCTTGGATTTGGAACGCTAATCCCAAATTGAGGCCGAAATTGGCGTAATGGGCAATTGTTTCTGCATTTGCGCCCGCGATCATGCCCCCCAATTCGGCCGAATGGGAGAGGAGAACGGCCGTTTTGCCAGTAATCATCGCCACATATTCAGTGACGGAAACGGTGTTGCGGGTTTCGAAATCCATGTCGTGATATTGACCATTGGTGAGAGCGACGCAGGTTTCATCGAAACGGCGAAGGGCAGTGACGGCCGTTTCTGCCCCCACCCCGCGCTCCATCAGCCGATTCATCGCCAAGTGGGAGAGGGCGAAGAGCGCATCGCCGCTGTTGATCGCCTGCTCCATCCCCCAAATCTTCCATAAGGTCAACCGTCCGCGCCGCTTGTCGCCATGGTCTTCGATGTCGTCGTGGATGAGCGAGAAATTATGCAGCATCTCGACAGCAGCGGCGGCAGGAACGGCTTGCCGCCAATCGCCGCCAGCCGCGTGACAGGTAAGCATGATGAGCAACGGCCGTATTCGTTTGCCGCTATAAATGGTGACAGGGGCGAAGTCTGCGTCCACCCAGCCCATGTGATAATGCAGCATCCTGTAAAATGAATCCGTTCGCTCGCCCATTTTCAATACAGCCCGCATCTCTTCATCCAATGCGGATAACATTTGTGCCGATAATTGTTTTAATTCATCCATCAACCTATCACCTTTGTTTTTACGTAACTACTCAGCCCTTGTCCAAATTAACCACAAAGACACGAAGAACATAAAGTTTTTTAAGATTTTCTTTATGATCTTTGCTTCGTAACATCTCAATACTTCGGGGTGAGTACAACAAATTAAGAAAGGAACAAATTGCATCAGTCGAGTCAATCTGTTCTTTCCCAAATCTGCTGTACTCATGTCCCCAATTTTTTGAGAAGATACCAAAGTATCTTCTCAGTATTCTGGGGAGACTTGACAAATTTTCCTAATAATACTCGTGTAAAATAAAGTGCTGATGAGATTTGTCAAGTCTTGTCCACGATTTATTGAGAAGATACTAAAGTGAACCGCTCTATCGGCTAACTAACTTCGCCGTATCTGCTAATGCTTCTACATTTTTTGCGCCTGCCACGAACATCGCTATACGCAATTCGTCGCCGAGCGTTTCGATGCGCTCAATGACCGCTTCTATGCCGCCATTGTCGGCCGCGCGGAGAAAATCGCCCGCCAGCCCGCCCATCTTTGCCCCCAGCGCGATTGCTTTGGCGATGTCGATCCCATTTTGTATGCCGCCGCTGGCGATGAGGGGCATATCGGGGACGGCGCGATGGCATTGTTGGAGGGAAACGGCCGTTTCTATCCCCCACTCGGCAAATGTCGCCGCCGCTCGTGCCAGCCGTGCTGTCGGCGCACGATACATTTCGACTTGGCTCCATGATGTGCCGCCTGCGCCTGCCACATCAATAGCAGCCACGCCCGCATCGGCCAATTGACGTGCCGACTTACCCGAAAATCCCCAGCCGACCTCTTTGGCGATGACGGGGACGGGCAGCGCACGGCAAATCGCTTCCACTTTCGCCAATAAACCTGAAAAGTTTGTGTCCCCTTCGGGCTGAACCGCTTCTTGCAATGGGTTGAAATGCAGGATGAGCGCGTCGGCTTCGATCATATCCACAGCACGCTGACACTCGTCCAGCCCGTAGCCGTAATTCAATTGCACCGCGCCCAGATTGGCAAAAAGCAAAATATCGGGAGCAATGGCACGGATTTGAAAGGTGGGAGTTAATGTATCATCCTCAATGGCCGCCCGCTGTGATCCCACTCCCATCGCTATGCCTGTCGCTTGAGCAGCTTGAGCAAAGATGTGATTGAACTTTTGGGCAACGGCAGTGCCGCCCGTCATGGAGGAAATGAGCAAGGGCAATTGCAACTCTTTGCCAAAACAGCATTGTCTGCTGTCAATTTCAGCCAAGTTTAGCTCTGGCAGGGCGTTATGCGTAAAAGTGTACCGTTCAAATCCAGAGGTGCGCCGCTGGAATGTCACATCTTCCTCTAAATTGATGCGGATATGATCATCTTTTCGTATTTTTGTTACGGGGGCTTGGTTCACAAATCACTCCTTTTTATAAAATCCACAAAAGGACATGCTTCATTTTTGATGAAATGATCTTTACACTTTTTGGGCGACCCAGCGGGTCGCCCCTACGATTCCCTCCTGTAGGGGCGATTCGCTGAATCGCCCAACACAAGGTAAGCTGAATCGCCCAACACAAGGTAAATTGTAAAGACGATTTGCCCAATTTTGAACCATGCCCACAAAAGTATACTGTAAGAAATGGATTATTGATAATTGATACTGAATAATGGATAATCAGGCATGGTTCAAGATAGAGAAGATTATGTATCTTCTCAATAAATCGTGGGCAAGACTTGACAAATTTCATCAACACTTTATTTTACACGAGTATCATTAGGAAAATTTGTCAAGTCTTCCCAAAATACTGAGAAGATACAAGATTATCTTTACAATTTAGCGTTATAATATAATCCACATGCGAAGCTACCCGCCTTATATTTTTATGTTAAAGAACGAGGATTTATTTAACTACCAAAGTTGTCATTCCCCCATCATGAGGGGGGAATAACAGGTGGAAGTTTCTGGTTTTATTTAATCCTCATTCCTAAATTACATGGCAATACAGTATTCTTCAATTTTTGAACCGTTTTGAACCGTACTGATACTTATTTCTACAGGAGCTAAAATGATTCAACAACCTACTTTACGAGCAACCACTCCAGCCATTGATATTTATGTCAAACTGAGTTCGTACCCTATTTTGCGCGATAAAATTCGTACACGGATGCGGCAAGAGTTGTTTCAGCGAGGAATTCTTGATGAGACCACGTTTGAACAGGAAATCAAAGATAAAGCGACCGATTCGCAGCAGCGGGAGGGGGTGTTTAATCCATTTTTGGAAGAGTCGGTTGATGTGTGGCGGCTGCGGAAAAGACGGATTCGTGACTATCTGACTGATGTTTATTTTGGTAATAATCTGGGCATTTTGCAGTTTGAGCGTGTGATCGGCGAAGTGTTGCAGACGCAGCCTGTACAGACCAGTGAAACGGATTTGACATTTAATCCTGAAGTCGCTCCGTGGCGCATGTTGCTGCGTCAAGGGCGGATATATGAGAGCCTGCCAGAAGCATCCCGCGAAATAATAGCCCATCATTTGGAAGAGATTAAGGTGGTGATGATTAAACGGATCATCAGCGACCGTTTGCCGCTCATCGCTGTGGCTAAGCATGTGTTTAGCGTGGATGATTTGCACAGTATTTATAAACGGCGTATCGGCGGCGGCAAAATTGGGGGAAAAGCGGCAGGAATGACGTTGGCGTGGCGCATTTTGCAACAAAAACAGGATAATCCTGATCTGGGGATTCCATATCAGGTCGCTATTCCTGACTCATTTTATTTGGGGACGGAGGTTATCTACGATTTTCGTCTGTTGAATAAGTTAGAACGGTATATGAACCAGAAATACCGTCCTTTGCGGCAAATTCGGGATGAATATCCTGCGGTTGTGGAGGCTCATTTGAACGGCCGTTTTCCTCCAGAAATCATTGATCGTCTGCGCGATGTATTGGAACATTTTGGCAACACGCCGATCATCGTGCGCTCGTCCAGTTTGCTGGAAGACAGCTTTGGTTTCTCTTTTGCGGGCAAATATCACAGCTATTTTTGCCCCAATCAAGGCACACCAAAGGAAAATTTGGCGGTGTTGCTCGAAAATATTCGGCGGATATATGCGAGTACGGTCAATCCTGATGCAATTTTGTATCGGCAGCAGAATGATTTGATCGATTATGATGAGCGGATGGCGATTTTGATTCAAGGGGTGAAAGGGGAGAAACACGGCCGTTACTACTATCCCGCGCTGGCTGGTGTCGCTTTCAGCGAAAATTCATACCGTTGGAATCCAAAAATCAAGCGGGAAGATGGCTTTTTACGGCTTGTTTGGGGGATGGGAACCCGCGCCGTTGACCGTATCAGCCAAGATTATCCCCGCCTTGTCCCGCTCAGTCATCCACAATTGCGCCCAGAATCGGATGTGGCCGCAAAACGGCAATATACACAATGGTATGTTGACGCGATTGATTTGGAAGCAAACAATTTTGACACTTTCCCTGTTCATGAGGTCTTGGATCAACATTGCACCTATTTGAAAACAATCGCTTCATTGGATAAGGGGAGCTATTTCCAAGATATTCGGTCATTGGGCGGGTTACGGCCGTCTGACAAGTTAATCATCACCTTCAATAATTTGCTCAAGGATAAGAATTTTACGGAATTGATGCGTACCGCGCTGAAACAGCTTACCAAAACGTATCGGGTGCATGTTGATGTTGAGTTTGCCATCAGCATCAAAACGGTCAAGGGGCGCAATCAGTACAAATTAAATATCTTGCAATGCCGCCCGCTGAGTATGCGCGAGGATGAAGGCCGCTTTATTTTGCCTCAAAATGTGCCAGCCAGTGATATTTTGTTCCAAACGTCGGGAATGATGCCAAACGGCCGTATTGACGACATTCGCTACATCATTTTTGCCGATCCTGAACAGTACGGCCGTATCCATGATGTATCCTTGAAATTGGAATTAGGGCGCGAAATCGGCCGTTTGAACGAGATGTTAGTCAATGATAATTTTATTATGATGGGTCCCGGCCGATGGGGAAGTTCCAATATAGATTTGGGGATCAGCGTCAGCTATGCCGACATTTATCATACAAAAGCGTTGGTTGAAATCGCCATCACAAAGGATGGGCATACACCAGAGATGTCTTATGGCACCCATTTTTTCCAAGATTTAGTCGAGTCGGGTATCCACTCATTACCATTAAAAGTCAGCGAAGATGAGGGCTTTTTTGATTGGGACTTCTTCCGCAACAGCCCCAATATGCTGGCACATTTTTCGCCGCAAGCGGAAAAATTACAGGATTATTTACGCATCATCGATCTGGACGCGCTCAGCGGCAATAAGCGGCTACATATGGTAATGGACAATGTGGAAGATGAGGCGATAGGATTTTTGAAAACGGTGTCGTCAGAATAGGGCGCAGATTTTTAGGATTTTTAGGTAACTTCTCAAAAAGTTAGGGGCATGAGTACAGCTAATTAGGAAAGAAACGAATTTATTCGACTGACATAATTTATTCCTTTCTTAATTAACTGGACACTGGCGTTTTTTGATTTTCTCTCCAGTAGGGGTGGTTCGCAAACCGCCCTTATGCCTCGACTGAAATTCAATTTTCGCCAGACTCCAGTAATTAATTGTAATCACCCCGAAATACTGAGAAGATACATTTCTAGGATAAAAATAGATTTTTTTGTATCTTCTCAGTATTCTGGGGAGACTTGACAAATTTTCCTGATAATACTCGTGTAAAATAAGGCGCTGATGAAATTTGTCAAGTCTTGTCCACAATTTATTGAGAAGATACATTTTTTTCTATTAAAATCTGCGTCCCATCCCCAATATTGAACTGTAACGAATAATTATGGGGTGCATCTAAAAAGCGGAGAAAAGTTCTCTATTTTCACAATTCAATTTATATTCAATTAGACAAAGAGGTCCATAATGGGCAGCAAGCCAAAAGCACATAAGAGTAGTAAATCAAAAAGAGACGCGGCCAAAGCATCACAGAAAAAGATGTTGACAATAGCGGCGGCAGCGGCAATTTTTGTCGGGATTCTGTTAATTGTAGGGCTGGTGATGAAGCCGGATGCAGAAACGGCCGTTAATTCTGGATCCAACAGTGACAGCGCAAATACAACTGGGGCTGTCCTGCCCGAAAAAGGCGAACTGCCCGCAAAAGGGATGCTCGCCCCTGATTTTCATCTGACAATATTGGATGGAGAAGAGACCTCCCTCTCTGATTACAGAGGAAAAGTCGTCGCGGTCAATTTATGGGCGACGTGGTGCCCCCCTTGTCGGGCCGAGCTGCCGGGCATGAATGCGGTGTATGATGCGTATCACGAGGACGGGTTTGTGCTGCTGGCGGTAAACGGCCGTGAAGAGGAATCTCTCGTCTCCAAATTCATCAACGAAGAAGGGTTCACCTTCCCCGTACTGCTCGATCCGCAAGGGCAGGTGATGAGCATCTACAGCGTGTACAGCTTCCCCACAACCTACATCATTGACCGTGATGGCGTGATTCGCTATGTGCAGACAGGGCCGATTTCAGCGCAAGATTTTGAGAAGATCATTGTGCCGCTATTGTAAAAACAATCGGGGATAGTCACCCCCAAACAATCGCAATAGAAGTGACAGTCACGGGGCGCATAATTTTGGGTAAACCAAGTCCGTTCGCCCCGTGACAATCACTTTAGTTCAACACCGCCTGCGGGGTGGTGATAATAGGCAGATAGACGGCCGTTTCCTCCCCAAATTCATACGCACCAATATCCATCGCCCCATTTTGTGTACGCAAGTGCATATCAAAATCCACACCGCCAGCCTCTATCACCGCAGCCCCAGCATCAACAGCAGGAGAGCCAGCCGTGAGATGAAAATCAAGCGCAGCCATATCTTTGAAAAGGGGATCAGCAGGAAAATTTGTCAAGTCTCCCCAGAATACTGAGAAGATACTGAAATACCTATTTTAGGCGGTTCAGAGAATCGCCCTGCATGACGATCATTATCACAATCCATTTTTTCCATTTCCCCGTCTGGAAATGAGCAGGAACAAGGCGGCGACGGCCGTTCCTATCCCCATCAATGCCAGCCGTAAATTCCGTCTTTGCACGGCCGTCACCCCCGCCCCAGCGATGGGCATCTCTTGCAATTGCGCCTTCGCCCGCTTTTGCACGGCCGCAAACAGCGCGGGATCGTCGCGGTATTTTTGTGCCAACGCTATCTTTTCGGCCGTCATCTCTTCCGTCACATACACGCCAAAACTGCGTAATGCCGCCAATTTGAAACCATGCTTTTTGAAGAGGTAAAAAATCTCCTTCACCCGCTCCATCCTGATGTTGCGCCCTATAGTGAAATTTTCAAAACGGCCGTCCATCGCCAATAACGTTGTCTCCGCCAAACACGCATACGCCGTCTGATCGGGCAAGCCGATATCGAAACCGTAGCTCACATCGCCAGGAATGATCACCTCGCCGCTCTCGATGACCAGCACATCAGGGCGCAACGCCGCTTCCGCTTCGCTGATGTCAATCGGACGGGCAACATCGCAGATGACCATGCCCGGCTTGCATTGGCTGATGTCCACAATGCGCTGCCCAAACGCGGAAGTTGCCGTCACAAGCAGGTCACAGTCGCCCAAATAATCATCTGCATGAGTGGAGATGATTACATGGGCGGTCGGCGTTTCTTCCTGAATGGTGCGCTTGAGTTCGATGAGCTTTTCAGGTTCACGCCCAACTAGTACCACATCAAAAATCGCCTGTGCCAGCAGACGCGAGCAGACTGAGCCGATGGATCCAGTCGCGCCGATCACCATCACCCGCCCGCGTGTTAAATCGCGCATCCCCATCAGCCGCAATCCCTGCTTTGCCGATTCCAGCACGGCGGCGACGGTCAAGCTGTTGCCAGTGGTGATGGCGATATGGCTCTGATTGGCGACCGTCACCCCCGCGTCGCCGACGACGCTGGTAAACGCGCCCAATCCCATAATCCGTGCGCCCCGCCGCTCGGCCATGCGAGCAGCGCGAATCAGCCGCCTGTATGTAAATGATGGCTTGCGTGATAACATTTGGCGCGGGGTCAGCCCCAGCGTGATGAGATACCCTTCCACCTGCTGCCCCGTCGCCGCCGACACCGCCCCGCGAATACGGGAGAGGTACATTGGCTGGATTTGCGCCGCGATCCATTCGATGAGCGGATCAGGGAAGAAGCGTGTCCAGCGGAAATTGGGATGGTTTTGCACGAATTTGACCGTCAACGGGTGAATGACGAAGCCGAAACGGTTGATCGCCTCCTCTTCCGCTTGCAAATGGCGCACGGCGGGCATCCATTCCATCTGTGACAGGAGTTCGAGATAGGTATCTTCGCTCAACGGAAGGGCGGGATCGGGACGGACGGCGGCAAGCAGTGCCTCTATCGTCGCCACTGAATAATGGCTGAGTTCGCCGTCAACCAATGCGGGCATCAATGTGACGATTGTCGCCGCGCCCCGTCGCTTCAACTCGGCTAAATGGGCGGGGGTGACGGAATCAACGACAATGGTTTTACGGGTCAATATCGGCGGTGCGTACCGCAAAATGGCACCGATGTCGCCAGCCAAAATGTCCGCCCATTCGAATGGTTCGGTGTAACGGGGGGTGCTGGGCAGGCCGGCATCTGGAAAAATACGGCGGAAAGGGGCATCGTGCAACTGCTCTAAGGTGCGAACGGCCGCTTTCGCCACTGTTACCTTTCGCCCTACGCCAGCCACAAAGGGGAGTCCAAAATAAACACCTGGATCGGCGTAGCGCAAAGAGGGGGTGCGACGGGAGAGGGCGGCGGTCAGGCCGCAATGGTTCAGACCAGGAACCATCAATATCCGTTTTTCATTAAAGATGCCGGGATGTTCGCGTTCAGCAAGGATGATCGCCCAGCGTTCTATGCCGGCGCGTAACGTGCTGCCATCGACAACGGCCGTTTTCTCGGCCATCGTCGGCAAAAGTGCGCCAATATCGTGCGGGCGGCGGCTCCGTCCCAGCCGCAATTCGACCGGCATCCCCTCCAGCCCGATCACGTCCACCTGCCCGTCATACTCACGGATCAATGCTGCCGCTTTATCGCTGTCCCCGCCGCAGGCGACGCGCTCGATCTCGACGCTCTGCTCCAAAATTTGCACCGTTTCACGGCCGTTTTCTTCGCCTATGTGGATGATTGCTATTTTCTTCATTGTTCATTCCCTCTTTCGGTTCATGCACCTCTTCAACGATATGGAAAGGATAAAGCGAAATGGGTATTGGGGCAACTTGCGAGATCAAGGTGTATTATGTCATTTTGGGCGATTGCAACCTCCAAATCGCACTGTTAAATTCCAAATTTATACCGTTTTTAGCAACTCCACAATTGACATAACATATGAATTGCAGGAAATTTATGCCTTATGATTGTCGTGATCGTATGTCGTGATCGGTTTTTTCAATTTTCGATCACGAATTAAGGCGAGGTTGCAATCGCCCTATATGTGACGCAAATAGGAAGGAAACGGCGAGTAAGGCCATTCATGAAAAATAATTACACGTTTGTCATTCCCCCATCCCCACCTTCGTGAGGATGGGGATGGGGGCGGGAATGACGATCAAAATTTTGGGTGGTTTAAATTTAAAAATGGCCTAAACCAGAAAAGAATGATCCGCAGATTTCGCAAATTGACGCAGATAAAAAGTATCTTCTCAATAAATCGTGGACAAGGCTTGACAAACTTCATCAGCACTTTATTTTACACGAGTATCATGTATCTTCTCAAAATTTCGGGGAGACTTGACAGGTTTTCTATAATACTCTCGTGTAAAACGCGAGACTCTTATGAAACCTGTCAAGTCTCCCCCAGAATACTGAGAAGATACTCTAACA
>WFSA01000129.1 GCA_015486215.1 Anaerolineae bacterium
CCAAAGAGCAATGGCGTTTGCGTCGCATCGAACAATATATCAAGAAAAATATCGAAAAAGCAGCCTTACCCACCGTTGAAGAGATCCAAACGTACCGCGAGGAGAAGTTAGTTGAGAGCATGATGGTCTGGTTGCGCCGTGACCGCTGCCATCGAGAAAAACAGATCGTCACCAAATTAGTAGAAGAAGGGTACGACGCGATAGAGATCGCATCTGCCGCGCTAAAATTGGCACGTTCAGAAGAGAAGCAACGCCCCATCCCCCAAATCCGCGAAGTACGCATGAGCGATTCACGCAATGGCGGCGGGCGCAATTATCGCGGGCAAGAGGGGCGAAACGGCCGTCGTAACCAAAACGGCTATCAAGGCAACCGTCCGAGCGGCGGGCGCGGCAGACCAGACCGTCAACAACGCAGTAATCGGCATCAAGCTGGACACGATCACAGCCGCAACTCCCACGAGCAAGGAATGGTGCGCCTGCGCTTAGGCGTAGGCAAACAAAACGGAGTCCGTCCCAACGACATCGTTGGCTCCATCGCCTATCACGCCGACATTCCCGGCCGCGTCATCGGTGCCATTCGTATTGAGCAACAAGAAACAATGGTAGACATTCCCGAAAAATTTGTCGGCCAAGTGCTGGCCAAATCCGACAGTTACCAATTGCATCGGAAACCCGTCCGTATCGAACGCGCATAGAATTAGGTAGAGCCGCCCCGCTGGGGCGGCTTTTTATTGTATCCAAAATCAGGGTATCTTCTCAGTATTCTGGGGAGACTTGACAAATTTTCCTAATGATACTCGTGTAAAATAAAGTGCTGATGAAATTTGTCAAGTCTTGCCCCCAACTTTTTGAGAAGATACAAATCAGGGTCAAAAAATTTGCCGAAAACGGCACACACAGTTATACTCCCCGCCGTTATGGGTCATTAGCTCAGTTGGTAGAGCAGTGGACTTTTAATCCATTGGTCAGAGGTTCGAGTCCTCTATGACCTACTAACAAAACAAGAGCAGAAGGGTGAAGACGATGGCTTCATTCTTCTGCTCTTTTTGTATGATAGCTAATACAGGATGGTGTAACTCCTTCGGTAATCGTAGCGAAGCCAGACCGTACTAAACATTTTTCGTATCTTCTCAATAAATCGTGGACAAGATTTGACAAATTCCATCAGCACTTTATTTTACACGGGTACCATTAGGAAAATTTGTCAAGTCTCCCCAGAATGTACTCATGCCCCCAACTTTTTGAGAAGATACCATTTTTCTATCTCTATCTCTATCTCACTTCTCTATCTCTTATGAAACGACATATTTACCTTGAAGATGTTCCCATGGATCAGGCGAAGGCTGTTTTTGCCAACGCCTTGTCTCACGCTGGCTTATGGCAACCATTGCCAAGCGAAACGATACCAGTCACCGCCGCCAACGGCCGTGTAACCGCCTCCCCCATCTGGGCAAAATTCTCATCCCCCCATTACCACGCCGCCGCGATGGATGGCTTTGCCGTCCGCGCCCAAGACACGCACGGGGCGATGGAGACGCAGCCACTGCAGCTTACCCTCATCAAAGAGGACGCGGAGGCGGAGAGCGCCATCCGTCCCGCCAAAGCGGTCAACACCGGCCACGCCCTGCCCGCGTGGGCAAACGCTGTCGTGATGATCGAGCATACGCAACCCATCACCTTGCCCGATGGCAGGAAAGGGTTGGAAATCCGTGCCGCTTTGCCGCCGTGGCATCATGTGCGCCCGATGGGAGAGGATATGGTAGCGACTGAACTGGTGCTGCCCGCTAATCACACCATCCGTGCCGTCGATTTAGGGGCGATGGCTGGCTCTGGACATGCAGTTGCAGCGGTATATCGGCGGCCTCGCGTGGCGATTATCCCGACTGGTTCGGAGTTGATCTCGGCTGAGGATGCGGTCGTCAATCCACTCCAACCGGGACAGATCATCGAATACAACAGCCTCGTGCTGGCGGCGCAAATCGAAACATGGGGCGGCCTGCCGACCCGTTTCCCAGTTGTGCGCGATAATTTAGAGGCGATAAAAACGGCCGTTTCCCAAGCCGCCGCCGCCCACGATCTCATCCTCATTAACGCCGGCTCCTCTGCTGGCAGCGAAGATTATACCGCCCATGTTGTCCAACAATTGGGGACGCTCCTCATTCACGGCATCGCCGTGCGGCCGGGACATCCCGTCATCTTTGGTATGATTGGAGATCAGGAGACCGATCCCCGCCCCCCAACTCCCATCATCGGCGTGCCCGGTTACCCCGTGAGTGCCGCTTTGACGGGCGAGATATTTGTCGAACCGATATTGGCACGCTGGCGCGGTCAGGCGGCGTATGAAGCCCCCGTCATGCAGGCGGCGTTGACGCGCAAACTTAATTCGCATACGGGAGATGATGATTATGTGCGTGTGGCGGTCGGCAATGTTGGCGGCAAGGTGATGGCAACGCCGATCAGTCGCGGCGCAGGGGTGATTACGTCGCTGGTGCGGGCGGATGGCATCATTCGTATTCCACGATTCAGCGAAGGGGCGGAGATGGGAACGGCCGTTAACGTCCATCTCTACCGCACCCCGCGCGAGATCGATAAGAGCATCGTCGCCATCGGCAGCCATGATTTGACTCTCGATTTACTGGCACAATTCTTAGCCGAGCGGGAAGGGGGATGGCGATTGATGTCCGCCAATGTCGGCAGTTTGGGCGGACTTGTCGCCCTGCGACGGGGAGAGTCTCATCTGGGCGGCAGCCATTTGCTTGACCCTGAGACGGGGGTGTATAACGACAGCTATGTGCGCCGCTATCTGCCCAAACAGGAAATTATGCTGGTGACTTTGGTCGGGCGGGAGCAGGGCTGGATCGTGCCTGCGGGCAACCCTCAAGGGCTGACCGGATGGCGGGATGCGGCTGACCCTGATTTGCAATTTGTCAATCGACAGCGCGGGGCGGGAACGCGGGTTTTGCTTGATTATGAGTTGAACAAAGCGTCCATCACCCCCGATATGATGCGCGGCTATGTGCGGGAAGAGTACACCCATTTGGCAGTAGCGGCGGCGGTTGCCTCTGGCACGGCCGATGCTGGATTAGGCATTCGGGCAGCGGCGCGGGCATTGCAATTGGATTTTGTCCCTTTAGCGCATGAGCAATACGATCTCGTTATCCCCAAAATTCATTATGAGAGTGACCGTTTACGGCCGTTGTTGGATTTGTTGCATGATGGACGGTTTAGAACGGCCGTTTCCAACCTGCCCGGCTACGACATCACCCCAATGGGAGAAGTGAGGAGATAGAGACGGGAGATATAGATGGTATGGATTGCGCTGCGTTACCTCTACCTCTACCTCTACCTCTATCTCTATCTCTATCTCTATCTCTCTTCTCTATCTCTCTTCCCTCTGTTAATCTTCCTCCACTTGCCGACGGAATTGGCTCATGTATAGATCGTAGTAGAACCCGTTTGCCTCCAAGAGTGAATCATGCGTGCCGCGTTCGATGATTTCACCCGCTTGCAGCACCAGCACCTCGTCCGCATTGCGGATCGTGCTGAGGCGGTGGGCGATGACGAAACTGGTGCGCCCGCGCAGCATATCATCCAGCGCGTGCTGAATCAGCCGCTCCGTGCGGGTGTCTACACTGCTGGTCGCTTCGTCGAGGATGAGGATGCGCGGATTTGTGAGCGTGACACGGGCGATGGCGAGAAGCTGCCGTTGTCCCTGACTTAATCCTGCGCCCCGTTCGCCCAGCATCGTGTCGTACCCATTCTCTAGTTTTTGAATGAACACATCTGCCCGCGCCAGCTTGGCGGCGGCGATGACCTCTTGGTCGGTCGCTTCAGCACGGCCGTATCTGATATTTTCCATCACCGTCGCACTGAACAAGAATGTGTCTTGCAGCACCAGCCCGATCTGCGCCCGCAAACTGCGAGCCGTCACATCGCGCACATCATGCCCGTCAATCGTGATCTTGCCTTGCGTCACATCCCAAAAACGGGGCAGTAGATTGATGATTGTTGTTTTGCCTGCGCCTGTCGGGCCGACGATGGCGATGGTTTTTCCCGGTGCGGCATCAATATAAATGCTTTTCAACACTGGCTCATCAGGGTTATACGCTGCCCACACATTTTCAAAACGCACATGCCCATTGATGAGAGGCATCTCAAGCGCATCCGCTTTGTCGGCGATCTCAATCGGCTCTTCCAATAGTCCAGAAATGCGCTCTGCACCAGCGATGGCACTTTGGATATTTGTCCACAAGACGGAAATTTGCTGTACGGGGCGGTTGAACTGTTGCGTGTACAAAATGAAGGTGATGATCAACCCCATCGAAATGGTCGTGCCCATCAGTTCCGTATCGTTGAGCAGTAAGATACCGCCAATAGCAGCGACGATTGCCAAGCTGACATAGCTTAACGCTTCCAACGTCGGTGCAAGTGCGCTGGTGAACGCTTGTGCCTTGACATTTGCGTCCCGATTGGCGGCGTTGTCCTCGCGGAATTGGGCGATATTTTCATCTTCACGGCTGAATGCCTGCACCTCACGCACGGCCGATATGCTCTCTTGTAAGTTGGAATTGACTGAGCCAATCTCCTGTCGCGCCTGACGGAACGCCTTGCGGGCCTGCGCCGAGAACCAACGAGTGGCGATGAACATCACTGGTAAGGTGATCAAGCTGATGAGAGAGAAGGGGATATTTTTGCTGAACATTTTGTACACAATCCAGCCGAGTAGAAACACTCCTTGCGCGACATTGATCAGGGCAAAGCCAATCGCCTGTTGCAAGGTGTCTACATCGTTGGTGAAGCGGCTCATAATGTCGCCCGTTTCGCTGCGGCTGAAGAAGCCGAGCGATAATCGGTGCATATGGGCGAATACTTTTGCCCGCAAGTCGCGCAGCATGTGGAACCCAGCCCAGCGCATCAGGAAGAAGGATGCGCCGGTGATGACGGCACTGCCTATATAAATCAGGGCGATGATGAGAACGAGTTCACCTATGCCGCGAATTGTGCTGTCGGCTGTGGCTGCTGGGTCTGGGGTGATGTACCAGCAGTTCGCCCCTATATCTCCGACTTTCTCTTTGCCAGCCATGGCTATAAAGTCGGCCGTGCTGTCATTGCCCATTTGTCCAGATGTGTATGGGGTGATGTAACAATCGACGACCTGCCCTGTCAAATCAGGCACAAGTGCCTGCATATACGCATTGACGGCGACCAGCAGTAAAACGATGATGAGATGAAGGTAGTATGACTTAAATTGTTTTCCCAGCCATTTAAGTGTTGGCCATGTGTTATTCGCTTTGTCGGCTTCTACGCCGAGCATACGATCTTGGTGTTGCATCATAAGATTTATAAAGGAATGGATAATTGAGAATGGATAATTTGTTCCTATCTCTTTATCAATTTTCCATTATCCATTCTCCATTATTCTGAAAGTTGTGAGTGGTAAATTTCAGCGTAGATGGGACTGTTCTCCATCAACTCTTCATGAACGCCGCTGTCAACAATACGGCCGTTTTCTAGTACTAAAATCTGGTCAGCGTTCAGCACTGTGCTGATGCGCTGGGCGATGACAAAGCTGGTGCGTTTTTTCATCAAGCTGTCTAATGCCTGCTGGATTTCGTATTCTGTGTTCAGGTCTACACTGCTGGTGGAATCGTCTAGGATCAGGATATGCGGATCCATCAGTAGGGCGCGGGCGATGGCGATGCGCTGTTTTTGGCCGCCGCTGAGGGTGGAGCCGCGCTCGCCAACGGCCGTTTCATACCCATCTGGGAATTCCATGATAAAGTTGTGTGCCGCTGCCGCTTTGGCCGCCGCTTGCACATCCTCGTCACTTGCATCGGAACGGCCGTAAGCGATATTATCTCGTATCGTGCCGCGAAAGAGCGTTGTCTCTTGCAGCACAATGCCGATTTTGTCGCGCACGCTTTCGATGGTTATATCGCGCAAATCGTGACCGTCAATGAGAATACGGCCGTTGCTGACATCATAAAAGCGGGGGATGAGATTGATAATGGTCGATTTGCCGCTGCCTGTTGAGCCGAGCAGGGCGATGGTTTGGCCGGGTTCGGCGGTAAAGCTGATATTAGACAGCACCGCTTCGCCGCTTTTGAAGTAGCGGAAGGTGACATCTTCAAATTGAACACGGCCGTTGACCGTCTCTAATGCCATCGCCCCCGCTTTGTTTGCCACCTCGTTTTTTACATCCAAAATCTCAAAGATGCGGATTGCGCTGGCGGATGCTTGCGCCATCATTGACATGATCATCCCCAATTGTCCCATTGGAATAAAAATGAAGATGAGATACATGCTGAACTTTTGCCATTCGCCCAGCGTAAATGAGCCGTTGATAATTTCTGCACCGCCAAAGTACAAAATGGCGACTTGCCCTAAATTGGCGATCAAAAAAATGAGCGGAAACATGAACGAGAAAAATTTGCTGATGCGTATGCGCTGGTCGAGTAGATTATCTATCCCTTTGCCAAATCGTGCTGCCTCACGCGGTTCGCTGGTGAACGCTTTGATCACTTGCAGGCCGACCAAATTCTCTTGTAAGATGGTGTTGACCGTTGCTAATCGTTTTTGAACCTCTTGGAAAAGAGGCACGATCATACGGCCAAAGGTGGCGAATAGGATGAACGCAATCGGCAGCACGGGCAGGACAATTAAGGTCAATTTAAGATTAGTGAATGCCAAAATGGTGACTGTACCCACCAGCAGGATGACCGATTGGATCGCCATCAACATCCCTTGTCCAATGAAGGTTCGCAATCGTTCCACGTCGTCGGTAGCGCGAATCATAAGTTGCCCCGTGCGATTTTTGTCGTGATAGCTGAAATTGAGCCGTTGAATTTTGGCAAAAATATCGTTCCGCATCTCAAACGCGATCTCTTGCGATAATACTTGTGACATATACATTTGCGTGAAGGTGAATGCCCCGCGTGCGATGGCAAAGGCGATGACGATGAGGCCGCCGATAATTAGAGCGCGGCTGGCCGAGTCTAAATCAAGCTGAATGGCGGTGAGATCGATGCCTAATTTGCTGGCAACCATCGGCTGTACGTTGGCGGGCAGGCCAAGTATGATTTTGTTACGCCCGTTGGTGACGATGGTGTCAATAATGCTTTGAATGAGCTGTGGCACGGCTAGTTGTGCGCTTGTGCCGATGATGAGGGCGATGAGGGCGGTAACGGCCGTTTTCTTATACCGTCCAATATACCGAATCGCCCGCTTCAACGCGCCGCGATCTCCCTTACTTCGCTTTTTTCTATTTCCTTTAGCTACCATTTGCATAGTTTACTCCGTTAAAAAGGTATCTTCTCAGTATTCTGGGGAGACTTGACAAATTTTCCTAATGATACTCGTGTAAAATAAAGTGCTGATGAAATTTGTCAAGTCTTGTCCACGATTTATTGAGAAGATACTTAAAAAGCTAGAGATAGAGCGAGGAACTGGAGGAATCAATGCCTCCAACTCCGCCCTCTAGCTCTCCGCGCTGTTGATTTTGTTTAGCAGATGTGCCAGCGTTTCTTGCTCGTCGGCGGTGAGGCTGCTAAAGCTATTGGTGATGGTTTGGAAATGTTTGCTGGCGTGATCGTGAACCCGCGAACGGCCGTTTTCTGTCAAGCGTATGTTGAAACGGCGGCGGTCTTTTTCATCCAGATGACGCTCGATCAACCCTTCATTCTCCAACTCGCGGATGAGCGAGCTGACGGTGTTGCGGCTGATCCCCTGTTTGTCGCTGATTTCGGAAGGGTTGAGTTCGGAACGGCCGTCTATTTCCTCAGCAAAGAGCAGGTGCATCAGTAAGCGGTAACGCGCATACGAGATGCCCGATTCAGCCAAGCTGCTTTCGCCCGCGCGGTAAACGGCGTGGGATGTTTTCCGCAGACTGTCCATGAGGCGCAGGTTGCTGGGATCTATGCCGGGGTTGAGTTCTTGCACAAAGGCGAAAAATTTTTCATGCCTTTGGGGATCGTGATCGTTCATACGGTCGCTCCTTTTCTGTTCGTTGACGAAAAGTTAATGGCAGCATTATACGGCATCGAACTATTCTGTCAAGGATAAAAAATTGTTCATTATTGGATTTTATAAAATTTTTGAGCATCTTCTGTATCTTCTCAGTATTCTGGGGAGACTTGACAAATTTTCCTAATGATACTCCTGTAAAGTAAAGTGCTGATGAAATTTGTCAAGTCTTGTGCACGATTCTCAATAAATTGTGCACAAGAGATTGACAATTAGCGTGTAACACTTGACAATTACGTCTATGTCAAAAAAGGATGAACAAATTCCGCCGCCGACATGGGATGAAACCCTGATGAAAGCCTTATCGCCATGGTCAATTGAGATTGTGGGCGGCGGGATTTTTTTGCTGGCGATGTTACTGCTTCTCAGCTTGCCGGGCTGGGGAGAGACGGGGGTGATGGTGTGGGTGGTGGCCCCGTTCCGCACCCTTTTTGGCTGGGGGGCGTACCCCGTGCTGCTGCTGACTGCTTTTGGCGGCGTTCACATTATGCTGCAACGGGTAAAACGGCCGTATACCGTCACCGCCGCCCATCTCATCGGCATCGAACTCATTCTCCTCAGTTTGCTGCCCCTCACCCACGCCGTCAGCGATGCGACTTTGACCGATGCGTATGCGGGCAAGGGGGGCGGGTTGGTCGGCTGGGCGTTGTCCGAGCCGCTGATCTCTTTTTTGGGCATCTTTCTAACAGGGTTGTTTTATCTGCTCTTGCTCACTTGGGGGCTGTTTCTCATTTTTTCCTTTACATGGGCTGATCTTTTGCATGGATTGAACATGATCTCCTTGCGGTCTCGCATGTGGGCGCACCGTATCGCCCCGCAAGAAGGGGAAGAACGGCCGTCTATCACCCCCATCCCGCCGCCGCCCGCGCCCGTCGCCGTTATCCCGCCGCCCATTCAGCGCAACCCTCGCCTGCCGCCCATCTCCCTGCTGGAAGAAGGAGTGCAACAGGTGATGGATGAGGCCGAAGTTGATCGCAAAACCACCCTCATCGAGCAGACATTGGCCGATTTTGGCTTGCCTGTGGAAGTGACAGAAGTGCATCAAGGGCCGTCTGTCACCCAATTTGGACTGTTGCCCGGTTATGTTGAAAAGCCTGCGCCCGATGGCGGTGTGCAGTTGATGAAAGTTCGTATCAATCAAATTTCTGCATTGCGGCGGGATTTGGCATTGGCTTTAGCCGTCACCCGCCTGCGCGTGCAAGCCCCTGTGCCGGGACGCGGCGTGGTCGGCATCGAAGTGCCAAATGACGAGACGGACATCGTGCGGTTGCGGACATTGATAGAAACGGCCGTTTTTCACAAACTCCACTCGCCGATGGCGGTCGCTTTGGGGCGCAGCATTTCAGGCGATCCTGTGGTCATAGATTTGAGCAAAATGCCCCATCTTTTGATGGCTGGCACGACTGGCTCAGGAAAATCGATCTGCATCAACGGCATGATTAGCAGTCTGCTCTTCAATAACACCCCGCACGATTTGAAATTAATCATGATCGATCCCAAAAAAGTGGAGCTAATCCGCTTCAACGGCGTTCCCCATCTTATCGGCACTGTTGAGGTGGAGGCAGATCGGGCGACGGGTGTTTTGCGCTGGCTGACGGCCGAGATGGATCGCCGATATGAATTTTTCACCAAACACCGCGTTAAGAATTTACAAGAGTTCAATCACGTCGCTGCTTCGTTGGAAGACGTGAACCATCTGCCCTATATCGCGGTGTTTATAGATGAGTTGGCCGATTTGATGTACACCTATCCGGGAGAAATTGAACGGTTGCTGACTCGTCTAGCGCAGATGGCGCGGGCGACAGGAATCCATTTGGTGGTGGCGACACAACGGCCGTCTACCAATGTCATTACCGGCCTCATTAAAGCGAACTTCCCCGCCCGCCTCTCCTTTTCCGTCGCCTCTAACACTGATTCCCGCGTGATATTGGACGCGCCCGGCGCGGAGCAGCTGCTGGGCAAAGGGGATATGCTCTTTTTATCGCCAGAGGCGGCATCTCCTGCGCGTATTCAAGGCGTTTGGGTCAGCGATATGGAAATTGAGCGCATCGTCGCCCATTGGCAGCAGGCAATGCCCGAAGCCGCCCCCATGTCCGCCCCGTGGGAGAGTCTCATCGCCCGCCATGCGGTGCTGGATGAGACGGACAGCATGTTAGAGCAGGCGATAGCCATCGCCCAAAAGCGGGATGAGCTTTCCACCTCCTATTTGCAGCGGCGGATGCGTATCGGTTATCCGCGTGCGGCGCGGTTGATGGAGCATTTGTATGAGATGGGATTGGTTGCCGACCCTAAACAGGGAGGCAAAACGCGCAAAACATTTGTGGATGAAGGGGATGAAGACCCATTGGCAAAATATATTGATGAAAAATAGCGCGACCGCTGGGTCGCCCGCTATAGGGAAAGCGTAAAAGTGTAAAGGAAGATTCTCTGCACCTGAACCATGTCGATTGCCCATGCAGGTATGGCAGTTGTAAGGCCATTTCTAAATTTAAATCACCCAAAATTGTAATTACTCAGCCTATCAATTATTTCACCATAAAGAAGCAAGGATCACAAAGAAAATCTTAAAAAACTTCGTGTTCTTCCTGTCTTTGTGGTTAATTTGGACAATGGCTGAGTAGTTACCCAAAATTTTGATTGTCATTAGTAGGCGGGAATCTATTCCTCGAAAACATATGGATTCCCGTCTTCACGGAGCCTGCCCTCACGAAGGTGGGGGAATGACAAACGTGTAATTATTTTTTATGAATGGCCTAAAAAAATAAAATAGACCCTTATCAAGAGGAACAGAATGAAGATACTTATGAATGGCGGCGTGACTAGCGCGACAGGATTTATGGCAGCGACGGCAGTTGCCGCTATAAAATATGAAAATCGGGACGATCTGGCACTTGTTGTCAGCGAAAAAATATGCAATGGGGCGGCGATGTTTACGCAAAATCAGGTCGCCGCGGCCCCTGTTTTGGTGGATAAAGCGGTGATGGTTGAAAACAAAGGGCGTTTACGTGCTGTCCTCATCAATGCGGGCAACGCGAATGCGTGTACAGGCTACATTGGACAAGAAAATGCGCGTCAAACACAAGAGCAGGCTGCCGCCGCCCTTCATTGTGACCGCGATCAAATTCTCGTCATGTCTACAGGGGTGATCGGCGTGCAGTTGCCGATGGATAAGATGGAAGCTGGTATCGCTGCCGCCGTTCCCTGTCTCTCGTCTGCTAATGGCAATGCCGCCGCCCAAGCGATTATGACGACGGATACAGTGCCGAAAGAGAGCGCGGTCTCGCTTCAAATTGGTGATGAAACGATCCGTATCGGCGGGATGGCAAAAGGGGTGGGGATGATTCATCCAAATATGGCGACGATGTTGAGTCTTATCACGACGGATGCTGATATTGTGCCAGAACTGTTGGAATGGTATTTGCGAACGGCCGTTTCGCGCAGCTTCAATCGCATATCCATTGATGGCGACAGCAGTACCAACGACACCGTTTTACTGCTTGCCAATGGGGCGAGCGGGGTTACAGTCGGGGCGGGGGATGCTCGTTTTCAGGAAGGATTAACGGCCGTTTGCACCACACTTGCCCATAAAATCGTGCGTGATGGGGAAGGGGCGACTAAATTTGTCGAAATCCACGTCAGCGGCACGACTGATGATGAGCCTGCCCACACCATCGCTAACAGTATTGCCACCTCCCCCCTTGTCAAGACCGCATTTGCGGGCAGTGACGCGAATTGGGGGCGCATTATGATGGCTGCCGGCCGCGCAGGTGTTTTATTCGATCAACATCAAACGGCGTTATGGATTGGGGGGGAGAGTGCAGACGAGTTGTGCCTTGTTGCCGATGGCACGCCGACGGCGTATGCCGAAGCGGATGCGGCCGCCATCTTTACTCAATCTGATTTCAAAATCCATCTTATTATCGGCGCGGGAAACGGCCGTAGCACCGTTTGGACATCCGATTTGACGCATGAATACGTCAGCATTAATGCCGATTATCGTTCGTGAGTGTATGAAGGGTAAGTTGTGGGGAAATCTGCGGATAATTCTTTTACCTACCCATTTAAGCTGCTGATTTTAATGGGCAACTTAAATGGGTAGGTGATTGGGGTGCTCAAGACTTGACAAATTTTATCACGAGTATCATTAGGAAAATTTGTCAAGTCTCTCCAGAATACTGAGAAGATATTTACTCAGCCTATCAATTATTTCACCATAAAGAAGCAAAGATCACAAAGAAAATCTTAAAAAACTTCGTGTTCTTCGCATCTTTGTGGTTAATTTGGACAAGGGTTGAGTAGTTACAATTTTTTAATGGTTGGCATCAAGGCAGGATGATGCTTGTGGAACATTGATATATTGGCCGACATAGATGCGCGGCGGGTCGCCTAGCTGTGGATTTTGTGCCAATAAAGTCTCTACTGTCGTGCCAAGTCGCATAGCGATAAGGCTTAAACTTTCGCCGCAGCCAGTTTTGTACATATTGCCTTCTACTTTGCCGGGCGGGTTGGGGGTAGGACAGCTAAACGGTTGATATTCACTTGTTGCAACTGGTGCTAACACCATTGGCTGGGCTGGGTTGGCAACGGAAATATCGATACTTTCGCTGATGCTGTTCTGGTCACCCTCTTCGCGGATGCTTAGAACATGGTCTCCTGGAGGCAGGGAACAGTTACAACTCCAACTGCCATCCTCTTGCACAATGGCGAATCCGACTACTTCGCCGTCTTCAATGATTTCCAATGCGGCTGATGGACGGCCGGTTCCAGCGAATCCTGTCAGGAAATTGCCATTATCATCTTGATTTTGTCCTAATATAATTGGTGCAGATGAGGAGGCTGTACTACCACTTCCTTCACTTCCTTCGCTTGTGTCAGATGGTGTGTCAGATGATGTGTCACCACCATCTTTTGCACTGGCAGAGAAGTATTGCCAATCATGCGCCAATCCTTGTCCTGTATATTGCCAACGGCCGTTTTCATCGGCGGTAACAGTGGCGATGAGAGTCCCATCGTCACCGTATAGCTGCATTTCGCTATTGGGCAGAGCCATTCCAGACAAGAGTGTGCTGTTGGCTCCGTCCCCTTTTGCGGCGATCAACGTGGTGGGGGTGTCAGCATCGAGGTTGTCAGCGATGCGTGTGCGGGCGTAAAATTCGTGTTCGCCGCTTGTGACTTGTGGGTTGTATTGCCAACGGCCGTTTTCATCAGCAGTGACAGTGGTGACTAGCTCGCCATCTATGTAAACTTCTACATCTGCGTTGGGAATGGCGGCTCCTGTTAATAATAGATCGTTGGAATCATCATTAGCCGTTATCATTAAGGGGGCGGTTCTATTCCACTCTGAATCGCTCATCGCAGAGGTGCTGGCTGCTGAAGAGATTGGGGGGAAGTTGATGGCAAAAGAGTCTTCGGATACGACGGCACCATCACTATCTGTCATGCGAATGGTGTAGCTATGTTCGCCTTCATTTGCGCTGTCTTCAAGCTCAAATGTCCAATTCCCATTGGTGCAAACTTTGGCATCGCCAAGTTGCTCGCCATCCCGTTCAATCTGAACAAAGAATCCCGGTTCCCCGTGACCAGACCCTGTGAGCATACCCGATGTGAGACCGCTTGCATTGGCCGCCGCATTATTCAGCGTGACATCGGTGATGGTAAGGGCGTGTACTTCTACGACTGGCGCATCTTTGACAAGCATTTTGCCAGATGAGGTTGAACTTAGCTCATTCCCTTTGCTGTCGAGCGCGTGAAGGGTGAATTCATACTCTGTGCCAGCTTCAACTGTTGATGGTAACTCCCAGTTGCCGTCAGCGTCAACAACGGCCGTGCCTATGGAACGGCCGTTTTGCATCAATTCAACGGTGGAACCGGGCGTTCCCGTTCCATTTAATACAAGATCACCCGCTTCTGGATTCTCTGGCAAGGAGAATGCGGGCGGAGCATATACGGTTAATGTGCCCGCACTATCAGGCGAGGAAGTGATAGAATTACCATCATCCTCAACCGCTTCTACTGCTATCTCATGCTCGCCAGCTTCGACGGGAGCTGTTATTGACCATTTTTTATCAGTGCCGACAACGGCCGTTCCAACAACTTCCCCGTCGCTCAATAGCCGCACTTTTGAACTCGGCGAACCTGTCCCCGTGAAGGTAAAATCATCCGCCAATACCGCATCATCTGGCATATCTAGGGTGGGAGCATTGATGACTGGCTCATCAGCGGCTGGCTCGGTAGTAGGATGTTCGACGACAGGGGGTTCTTCGGTTGAAGGGGTGTTGCCGCAACCGCGCAGAAGCATTATGAGTGTAATCATAAACAGTATGATTAGGATTACCCACTTGAAAAGACTATAACGGCGCACAGCGGCCGAGTCTATAAAACCATCATTGTTCATTTTATTCCTTTGGGTTTAATGTAATTATTCAGTATTTTCTTAAATTTATAGGAAAGAGGACATGGTTCATTTTATACGAAATGATGTATCTTCAAATCGTGGATAAGACTTGACAAATTTCATCAGCACTTTATTTTACACGAGTATCATTAGGAAAATTTGTCAAGTCTCCCCAGAATACTGAGAAGATACGAAATGATCTCTACACTTTATGGGCGGACACAAGGCCGCGCCCCTACAATTTACTCCTGTAGGGGCGACCTTTATGGTCGCCCAACCACGTACCCACTTGTAAAGATGATTTTCACCATTTTGAACCATGTCGGAAAGAGTTCTAAAGCCCGCTCTTTCTTCACTTTCTTATTTTATTTGGTAACTACTCAGCCTATCAATTATTTCACCACAAAGAAGCAAAGTGAGTATCTTCTCAATAAATCGTGGACAAGACTTGACAAATTTCATCAGCACTTTATTTTACACGAGTATCATTAGGAAAATTTGTCAAGTCTCCCCAGAATACTGAGAAGATATCAAAGTATCTTCTCAAAAAATTGGAGACATGAGTACAGCAGATTTGGAAAAGAACAGATTGACTCGACTGACGCAATTTGTTCCTTTCTTAATTTGTTGTACTCACCCCGAAATATTGAGATGTTACGAAGCAAAGATCACAAAGAAAATCTTAAAAAACTTTATATTCTTCGTGTCTTTGTGATTAATTTGGACAAGGGCTGAGTAGTTACTTTATTTGAAAGCAAAAATTATATTTATCGTGAATCTTTGAAGCGATTATGCCATTCAGTCAGTTTATTCCATTTGCCTGTGGCGGCAATACGTGCCTGCTCAGGCCATGTTTCATGGAGATTATGTTGTGACAGTCTGAATCGATCACCTGCGTCATGCAGAATTTCTGAAATACGCTCTGCGCCAGTATTTGCTAGATCATCAAATGTCTTGATGTCATTATCATGTAACAGCCCCTTGATTTTGGGACCGATTCCCCAAATACGAGTCAAGTCATCAGGCTCACGGTTTGCTTTGGCAGCAGAGGCTGCTGCTAGACATATCGCAAGTTCGCCGCTGGTGCTGCTCAATTTTGCGGCCGTAACATGCAACTCTGCTCCTTTAGCATCAATGACAGCTTGTAATTTGGTAATATCAGCCTCCAGTGCATTAGCTCGTTTGGCTTCAACTTCTACAGCTTCCGACAAATCATCCAATTTAGCATCTTTGGCACGCAATTTATTCTCTAGAGCACGTACTTCATCTTCCAGCCCAGCCACTTTTGTTCTACACGATGAAAGGTCTGCCAGAGCGGCGGCTAATTCACGATCTGCGTTACTGTTTACACGGCGTGAACGCCAATAAAAATAATCAATTAGAAATTCAATAGCCCAACCAACAATAATGCCGATTACAAAACTAAGCCAATCCATTTACTTCCTCCATATACCATCAAATAAAAATAAGGGAATAAGTCGTTTATGCGCTATAACTGCAGCTTCTCAAAAATCTGGGGGAATACGTATTATCGGAAAGTGGAGTTCCAAATACTGAATAAGAGCAGGTTACAGGAATTCCGATTCTCGTAATACATCTATAATACCGAGAAGATACGATTAATGACATAAATAATCGCACGTTAGCACTCTTCTAATTTCGAAAGGGCACGCTCTATTAGGGCGTGCACTTCTGCATGAGTCTGCCATCATATAAATTGAGTGGACAAGACTTGACAAATTTCATCAGCACTTTATTTTACACGAGTATCATTAGGAAAATTTGTCAAGTCTCCCCAGAATACTGAGAAGATACGGGAGTACCTTAAATGAGTATTTACTAATACTCATTTGTACGAATTGTCACAAAGATGAGACGTTTATGAGTATATATAAAATCAAAGATAGTGCAATGATGTTTTTGGGCTTAATTAGTACACATTGGCGGAAGTTCTCCAGCAATTATCGTAGGTCAATTTTGTAAAATTGACCGTGCAATTTTACAAAATTGACCTACAAAAAATCCCAAGGAACTTAGGCCAAGCAGTACTAGAGCAGTTGTAGCCAAATTGATGAAACTAGAAGGAAGGCTTGTAAATAATTATGGTCAAGGTGAGCGGCATTGGCCTAGTACAGCACCAATCAAATATTGATGGATGGAGTAAGGGCTTTAGCCGATACAGGATCGATTAAAGCCTCTACTCCTATTGAATTTTAATCCATCAATATAACATTGGTACTGTACTAGTGCCTGTTACCTGAAAGTCCAAAGTTAAAAAAATTGCTAAAAAACAGTTTGCATAAGCCCTGCACTCCGTTATAATTCCCGCCTTGTTGGGGTGCGTAGCTCAGCTGGTTAGAGCGCACGGTTCACATCCGTGAGGTCGATGGTTCGAGTCCATTCGCGCCCACCACTTTCAAGGAGCCTCGCCAACGATTTGGTGAGGCTTTTTATATTTCTGTTGACAATTTCACCAGTATGACCAAATTCCAACTCAAATCAGATTTTCAACCCACTGGCGACCAACCCGAAGCCATCGCCCAACTCGTCGAAGGCATGAACGCTGGTGAGCATATCCAAACGCTGCTAGGCGCGACGGGGACGGGCAAAACCTTCACTATTGCCAACGTCATCCAGCAAACACAACGACCAACGCTGATCATGGCGCATAACAAGACGCTGGCCGCCCAGTTATACGCCGAATTCCGCGACTTTTTCCCTGATAACGCCGTCTCTTACTTCGTCAGCTACTACGATTACTATCAACCCGAAGCATACGTGCCCCGCCGCGATCTTTTTATTGAAAAAGAGAGCATGATCAACGAGGAGATTGAGCGATTGCGCCTGCAAACGATGGCGAATCTGCTCAGTCGCCGCGACAGCATCATCGTTGCTTCCGTCTCCTGTATTTACGGCACGGGCAGCCCTGAAACATGGGGTAAAGTGATCGTCACTATTGAGCGCGGCAAGCAGTATCGCCGTGATATGCTTTTGCGTCATCTCGTCAATATCCGTTATGACCGTAACGATTTTGAGCTAAAGCGCGGCGTTTTCCGTGTGCGCGGTGATACGCTGCAAATTTTCCCTGCTTACGCTGATACAGCGTACTCTCTCGAATTTTGGGGGGATGAAGTGGAGCGCATCACCGAGGTTGATCCGCTCACAGGCGAAATCATCGCTGAGACGCATAAAATAGAAATTTTTCCCGCGACGCAATTCATCACTGATGAGGATAATTTGGCGCAGGCGATCAACGATATTGAGACGGAATTGAGCGAGCGGATCGGCTTCTTTAAAGAGCGGAATATGCTGCTGGAGGCACAGCGCATTGAGCAGCGCACGCTGTTTGATTTGGAAATGCTGCGCGAGGTTGGCTTTACATCAGGTATTGAAAATTACAGCCGCCATATGGACAGGCGGCAGGCGGAAGAGCCGCCGTGGACGCTACTTGACTACTTTCCAACTGATTATTTGCTGGTGATTGATGAGAGCCATATGACAATTCCCCAGGTGCGCGGAATGCACAAAGGGGATCGCAGCCGTAAACAGACGTTGGTCGATTACGGCTTCCGTCTGCCGAGTGCGTTGGATAATCGGCCGTTAAATTTTGGCGAGTTTGAGGGCAAAATCAATCAAGTGATTATGACCTCAGCCACGCCCGGCCTGTATGAGAATGAACATGCAGACCGCATGGTGCATCAAGTCATTCGCCCGACGGGTATCCTTGATCCAGAGATTGAAATACGGCCGATTAAGGGGCAGGTCGATGATTTGCTTGGCGAAATCAGAAAACGGACAGAGAAGGGACAGCGCACGCTGGTGACGACGTTGACGAAGCGGATGTCAGAAGATTTGAGTGATTATCTGCTGGAAGTGGGGGTCAAGGTGCATTATCTCCACTCCGAAGTGAAGACGATTGAGCGCACCGAGATTTTGCGCGATTTGCGGGTGGGAATTTTTGATGTCATCGTGGGCATCAACTTATTGCGCGAAGGGTTAGATTTGCCCGAAGTTGGACTGATCGCCATTTTAGATGCGGATAAGGAAGGGTTCTTACGTTCAGAAACGGCGTTGACGCAGACAATAGGACGTGCAGCGCGGAATATCGAAGGAAAAGTGATCATGTATGCGGACAGGATCACGGGGTCGATGGCACGCTCTATCGCCACGACGGATGCACGGCGTGAAGTGCAGAAAGCGTATAACGAGGAACACGGAATCGAACCGCGTAATATCAGTAAAGATGTGCATGATTTGACAGAAGATATTCTTGGGGATGGGGAAGCGGTGATGGCTGAGGGGAAAGGGGCGTATATAACGGCCGTTTCCCTCCCCTCCTCCGAACGCAAAAAGATGATCGTTGAATTGGAGAAGCAGATGCAGGCTGCCGCTAAAGAGATGGAATTCGAGAAAGCGGCCGTTCTTCGTGACCAAATTGTAGAACTGCGGCAACTTGAGTAACCTGCAAGCCCGTCCATATGCAGACCTGCGCATATGCAAACCTGTAAATTTGCATGACATACATCACCATGAAAATATGATCATCGCTGTGGACATAAAAACAGAAAAGTTTATACTTGGCATTGGTTATTTTATAAATAAGGAGCAAGCATATGGCAACTGGAATTAAATGGGAAGTTGTAGCCAGAACATTTGGCTTACAAGAAGCGCAAATTATCGCGGGCCGCCTTAATGCAAACGATATTCCTGTGCGTGCTTGGCAAGAAAGTGCAGGCGGCACAATCGGATTGACCGTCGGCTTGTTGGGCAGTGGATACGTTGCTGTTCCTGAACAATATGCAGATCGTGCGCTTTCTCTTCTAGAAGAAGAAGTTGACGTATTTGCAGCATACGAAGAAGAGTAGGCAACTTTTGTGAATTCAAATTTGCGGGAGACCTGATAACACTTTCCTACATATTGAGAAGATATAAATAATGCTAAAGAATGGGTAACTACTCAGCCATTGTCCAAATTAACCGCAAAGACACGAAGAACACGAAGTTTTTTAAAATATTCTTGTATCTTCTCAATAAATCGTGGACAAGAGTTGACAAATTTCATCAGCACTTTATTTTACACGGGTATCATTAGGAAAATTTGTCAAGTCTCCCCAGAATACTGAGAAGATACATATTCTTTATGATCTTTGCTTCTTTGTGGGGAAATTATTTTGTTTTTAGATGACTATAGTGGATTATGAAAATGAACGGATGTTTTCTCGACTGCACCATCCGTTTGTTTCTTTCATCCGTTGTAGTCACCCCGAAGTATTGAGAAGTTACGTACAATGCCTAACACAGAGATCAAGAGATGACCTCCTAAATCTCGTTTTGAAAAGTGGAGTAGATTATGGCTGATGCAACTTGGACGAATGAATCTGGACTTAATGAAGATGGCGGCGGCAATAACCGTCTTAAATTTATTGTTGGCGGTGTACTTTTGATTGCGGCCGTTGTCTTTCTTGTTGTTAATGCCGCTAGCGGTAGCACGCAACTGTACAAGACGGTTGATGAATTTTATGCCGAACAAGCCCGCCTGATAGGGCGTGATTTGCGCGTGGCTGGCATGGTTTTGGGCGATTCCATCACATTTGAGCAAGTTGACGCAACCACCTCACGCTTAGAGTTTGATATTGTGGATGATAGCAAAAACCCCGGACGACGCTTACATATCGTTGCTATTAACGAACCTATGCCTGACCTGCTGCAACAAGATGCACAAGCTCTTATTGAAGGACAGGCCGATGAAACGGGGACATTCTACTCTAACCCCGGCGGCTTACTCTTAAAATGCCCGACCCGCTATGAAGAGTTAGACCCAGCCGACCACCCAGATGGAGTTGCTCAATGATTGAAAATGTTGGCTATTTAGCTCTTATCTTTTCCATGTTGCTGGCGATTTTTTCAGCCTCAGCTGCGTGGTATGGAAAAACAAATAATGATGAACGCTGGATAAAAAGCGCACGTAATGCGACCATTACTATATTCTTTTTGCTCACGCTCTCATCTACTTTGCTGATCGTCCTGATTTTGCAAAATAATTTTGAGATTGAATATGTGTGGCGTGTTAGCAGCATTGATATGCCGACCTATTTGAAAATTTCGGCATTGTGGGGCGGGCAGGCAGGCTCATTGCTGTTTTGGAGTTGGCTTTTATCGCTGTTTACTGCGGCGGTGATGTATGGACAGTGGGGCAAACAGCGCGAACTGATCCCGTACGCGCTCATCGTTATCAGCTTCACCCAGATATTTTTCTTGTTTATCTCCCTTGTCGTTGAAAATCCATTTGCAAAATTGGATGGGATTCCACTTGATGGCAATGGGTTGAACCCGCTGTTGCGCCATCCGGGCATGATTATTCATCCGCCAATGCTTTATTTGGGCTTTACGGGCTTTGTTGTGCCGTATATTTTTGCGATGGCAGCATTGATGGCGGGTAAACTGGATGATTCTTGGATTCGTACAACCCGTCGCTGGACATTGGTCGCGTGGCTCTTTTTGAGTCTGGGATTGATTTTAGGCGGCCGTTGGGCATACGATGTTCTTGGTTGGGGCGGCTATTGGGGCTGGGACCCAGTTGAAAATGCGTCCCTCATCCCGTGGCTCTCTGGCACAGCATTTCTGCATTCGGTTATGATTCAAGAGCGGCGGAATATGTTCAAAATGTGGAATATGTTCCTTGTTATTTTGACCTATCTTTTGGTCATTTACGGCACATTCTTGGTACGGAGCGGTGTTATCTCATCGGTACATTCCTTCGCTGAGTCAGCGATTGGGCCGTTGTTCTTCGCCTTCATCGCCTTCATGTTTATCTTTTCAACCTATTGGGTAAATAAGCGTAAAGATATGCTCGCCTCTAAAGACAAGCTGGATTCGTTCCTATCAAGAGAAGCCGCTTTTCTTTATAATAATTTCATTTTTTTGGCAATTTTGGCGATTGTATTCTTCTTCACCAACTTCCCCATCGTTTCGGCACTGTTTACAGGTGAGCAAGGATTTGTGGGGCCGCCGGTATATGAAAAAGCGTTATCCCCCTTGTTCCTCGTGCTGCTTCTGTTAATGGGAATTGCGCCATTGACGATGTGGCATAGAACGATGATTAAGCGTATCGGGTTGGCTGTTTTATGGCCGGCCATTGTTGCGGCTTTGTTTGCGGTTGGCTTATATTTTACAAAGATAGTGACGATATGGTCAGCGTTATTGGGCATTTGGATCATCTCTTTATCGACAGTGTTGACCTTGTTTGAGTTTTATAAAGGGACGCGGGCACGGATGAGACGGGATAGAAACCCCTTTTCAGCTTTTGCATATGTGATGGCGATCAATCGGCGGCGTTATGGTGGGTATTGGATTCATTTGGGCGTGTTGGTGATGGCATTTGGCATTATTGGCATAGAAATGTTCCAACAAGAGACGCAGATCCATATGACTGTAGGCGATTCGGTTGCGCTGGGCGAGTATGAGCTGGTTTTTCAAGGTGTGGAACGGTATGCTGGCGCGGATGATTTGATCATCACTGAGGCAACGGCCGATGTGTATCATAAAGGCAAGTTGGTTGAAGTCATCCATCCACAAACACTTTTGTACACCCGTTCAGGGCAGCCAATGACGATCCCTGATGTGCGAACTACGTTTTGGGAAGACTTTTATGTGCTGTTAGTCAATTGGGAACCAACATCAGCCTCATCGGCGACGATCCGTATTTATTTGAACCCATTGGTAAATTGGGTTTGGGCTGGCGGCTTCATCTTCATTTTTGGCACGATGATCGCGGCGTGGCCTGACAAAAAAGAGAAGCGATTGTTGAAAAGGGCGTAGAAGCGCGTTGGCCGACTTGGAGAAATAAATAGATGAAGATATTTCGATTACCTATTTCTATATTGATGGGGCTGTTTCTTTTTGGGATGGCATCTGCATCAGTCATTGCTCAGGGAAGCACCCCGCCGCCGCCAGATGGTGAGGTGCGCGAGGTGACGGATAATGAGGTGAACAGTATTGCCCGAGAGGTGTATTGCCCTGTTTGCGAATCAACGCCATTGGATGTGTGCCAAACGCAGGCGTGCGCCGATTGGCGCGATCTCATCCGCACAAAGTTGGAGAATGGGGAGACGCGGCAAGATGTATATGATTATTTTGCCGAGCAGTATGGCGGGCGTGTGCTGGCAACGCCGCCGCGTGAAGGATTGAACCTGTTGTTATGGATCATGCCTGTGGCCGCAGTGATCATTGGCGGATTTTTCTTTAGCCGTTTTATGAAAAATCTGCGTATGGCTGGAGGTGATGGAAAAGAGGACGAGATAGAAACGGTGGAAACGGCCGTTGTCCCTCCCTCATCATCCCCCATCCCCCAATCTGACGATGAGTATATCGCCCAAGTTGAAAGAGAACTGAGCAAGTGAGCAAGTGGGTAACTTGCATACTTGCACCCCATCATTATGAGTGAAGAAATAGAAAGTACAGTAGAGAAAAAATCATTTTCGTGGGGGTCGGCGGCCGTTTGGGCTGCTGTGATTTCCTTGTTGGCTTTATTGGGATTTGGATTGATGAGAAGCACCGAAACCCGCCCCGAAGCTGGCGAAACCGCTCCCAATGTGGAGCTAAAATTTTTTGATGGATACGAATGGGAAGGAAGAGGGGTCTCTTCGTTAGAAGAGATGCGCGGTAATGTCGTCATCCTTAACTTTTGGTCATCATGGTGTGTTGAGTGCCGTGTGGAAGCGAAAGAGTTGGAGATGAATTGGAAACTGCACGAGGATGATGGGGTTATCTATCTGGGCATTGCCCATGTGGATGTGGAGCCAAAATCCATCGGCTATTTGGAAGAGTTTGGTATCACCTATCCGAATGCCCCTGATTTGGGTGGCACGGCAGCTGAGAAGTATAATATTACTGGTGTGCCAGAAACATTCATCATCGATCAAGAAGGAACCATCGTTCATGTTCAACTCGGCCCGATCAGCACGCGGCAGTTGGAAGCGGTTATACAAAGTTTAATCAAATAGAGATTGAAGATAGAGAGGAGATGCTACTCTCTATCTTTTTTATATTATGGATATTGCCTCAATTTTACTCGGCCTCGCCTTATTTATTCTTGTAGGTCTGTTTGTGTTCAAGCCGTTTATCACCGAAGTTGCACCGCAGAAACGGTTGTCTGCCAAGCAAGAACTCATTATCCGCAAAGAGATGTTGATTGACGATTTGCGTGCGCTTGAATTTGACCATGAAACGGGCAAAATGCCTGATGCGATGTTTGCTTTTCAGCGGGAAGCGTTGGTGAAGGAAACGGCCGCTGTTCTTAAACAGATCGATTCCCCTGATGAGCAAGTGGACGCTGGCCGTGTGGATTCTGCTATTGAAGCGGCCATCGCCCGTGCAAAAAAAGGAAAAACGGCCGTTTCCAATAAAACATTTTGCGCCAAATGCGGCAAAAAAGTAGATAGTAATGATAAATTCTGCACCAAGTGCGGACATAGACAGTGAGATAGAGAATGGAGATAGAGCTAGAGGAGGCCGTCAACGGTTTTCTGTCTCCGTCTTGTACCCTATTTTGATTCTATTATGAAAAATACAGAGAAAAGCAACGGCCGTTTATCGGTCATTTTTTTAGCCGCCATTATGATGGCATTTGCCGCCCTTAGCGGCATCGTTTTGGCACAATCATCCCCCAATAGCAAGCCTGACAGCGTGCGCGGGGCGAAAGTTTTCACCGACCGTTGTATCGCTTGCCACGGGGTGACGGGTGAGGGGGATGGCGAAATGGCGGATCGGCTCGAAGTGCCGCCGCAAGCGTTTACCGATCCTGAATACCGCAAAACAGCCGTTCCCGCCGTGATGTTCACGATGATAACCGATGGTGACATCGCCGCTGGAATGCCCCCATTTGGCCCCGAAAATCAAAATGGTGAAGTCGTTGAGCAAGATCGATGGAACGCGATTGCTGCTGTGTACAGCATGGCAACACCGCCCGATGCGATTGAACGAGGAACGGCCGTTTATACCGATTCCTGTGCCGAGTGTCATGGCGAAACAGGAGATACCATTGGAAATGCTGACTTCACCGCTCACGAGTATTGGGTTGAACGCAGTAATGAAAATGTATTCAACGCTGTCAAAGAGGAGTCCATCGCCGACCATACCTACGATTTGAGCGATGATGCGTATTGGGATCTTGTCGATTATCTCCGCACCTTCAATTACACCTATCAAGCCCCCGCCGCCGTTGAACTGCCCCCCGATCACCCCGTCGCCCCCGAAGAGGCACAGACGATTGAAGCGGCGACCGTTTCTGGCACGGTCACGAACGGCAGCACCGACGAAATTGTAACCGAAGGCGAACTTCTTCTCCGCGCGTATACGATGACATTTGAAGAGACTTTAGTGCTTTCAGGCACGATCAATACTGATGGTAGCTATCTGTTTGAGCTGAATAATGTGCAATCTGATTGGATTTTTATGGTGGGGATGGAGTATGGGGCGTTATCTTTTACGGGGCCAGCAGAGCAACTAGATGTTGATGCCCCCAATGTGGATATTCCCATCACGGTCTATGAGCCGACGAGCGACACGGCCGTTGTCACTATCGAGCAGCAACACAGTATCGTCTCTTTTATAAGCGAAGATCGGCTGAGTGTGGATGAGATTTATACGGTTGGCAATACAGGCACGACCGTTTTTGTCGGCACAGAGGGCGATATTGAAAAGGGAACTGTCCATTATATGCTACCCGAAGGGGCCGAAAATGTGGATTTTCAACGCTCATTCAGCGCGATGCAAAACAGCATCCCCGCGATGGAAGATATGATCCAAATTGGAGAGTACGAGTGGGCAGACACATTTCCCGCACGACCCGGTGTGAGCCAAGCGAGTATCGTCGTTCATTATGAACTTCCCTACGATGGCTCAGCTGATTTATCGCGCGTCCCTCCCTATAAAACGACACATATCAATCTTGTTTTGCCCGATAACGGGGTTGAATTGCAAGAGGGCGAATGGACTTTTGTCGATTCACAAGATATGAGCGGGATGGGATCATTTGTCACCTACGAACGATTAAATATGGAAGCGGAAACGGCCGTCGAGATTGTCATCGAAGGCGACCCAGACCTAACGGCCGTTAGCAGCAGCAGCGAAATGGGAAGCGATCACCCAGCCGTGGATACAGCAGATAAGAAAAATTCAACCAACCTGCTGATCGGCGGCTTAGCCTTGCTGTTAATCGGCGGTGGTGCGGCATACTTCATCATTTCCAGCCGTAAATCAGATGACGAAGAGTATGAAGATGCGGATGAAGACGAAGATGCCGATAACGCTATTGAAGTCAACGCCCTCGTCGCCCGTTTAGCCGCATTAGATACCACTTTTGAAGCGGGCGAGATGGATGAAGCAGCGTATCAAGCAGAACGGAATACTCTCAAAGATAAGTTGAAAGCAATTTGGTAGGCAGACGTAAAGTCATATGGGTGTGTTTCAAATGAGTTGAGCCAAAGTGACAGTCACGGGGCGAAAACTTGGTTTACCCAAAACTATACGCCCCCGTGATGTCACTTCTACTAAAACGAAACACACCCAAGTCATATCACCATTACAAAATAACGCGGATGGGGGCGGATTTCGCGGATGAACGCAGATTTTTTTAATCCGCGTTCATCCGCATAATCCGCGTGCGAAGCTATCCGCATTATATTTTTATATTAAGTTATAGGTATCTTCTCAGTATTCTAGGGAGACTTGATAAACTTTCCTAATGATACTCGTGTAAAATTTTGTCAAGTTGTACAATTTGCACACATAAAAGGAATTGTTTATACTATATTGGTATAGACAACTAGACAATCATACCAAATGAGCAAAACCTTAAACAAAAATTACCCGCTTCCCATGTATTACCAGCTCAAGGAACTTCTGCGAGAGCAGATTGCGGCTGGAGAGTGGCAAGTTGGCGATATGGTTTCCTCAGAACGCGAACTGAGTGAGCAACACAATATCAGCCGCATGACCGCCCGGCAGGCGTTGAAAGAGTTGACGACAGAAGGATTGCTCTACCGCGTTCAAGGCAAAGGCACATTCGTTGCCGAACCTAAAATTGAACAAAAACTGACGCGATTAACCAGCTTTAGCGAAGATATGGGTACACGCGGCTTCGATTCTGGCGGGCGCGTTCTGCGTTTGGAGTTGATAAGCCCGTCCACACTGGTCTGCCGCGCATTGCAAATCACACCAGATCGCCAGATCGTCTTGCTGGAACGGCTGCGTCTGGCCGAAGGCGAACCCATCGCCCTTGAAATATGCCATCTATACTTCAACAATGTTGATAAATTGTTAAACGAAAATTTTGAAGACCACTCCCTCTACAACATCCTCCGTCAACAGTACAAGATCTTGCCCACAAGGGCGGAACAGCAGGTAGAAGCAAGTTTATGCAGCCAACGAGAGCAGCATTTATTAAATATAAAGGAAGGCTCACCTGTTCTTAGGAATAGGCGGGTCGCTTTTAGCCAATGGGAACGGCCGTTTGAATACACCGAATCCGTTTACCGTGCCGACAGGTACGTTTTCCAAGTTGAGTTGGGAACGGCATAGTTTTTTTACCCCATCTGGTATAGACCACCTAAAGAGTGTACCACTTAACATGGCTCATCAAACTCACGCAGATATTCAACGCCAACGGCGCAATCTGCGGATACAAAGAGCCGCCCCTGTTTTAATATTGGTTCAATCGTGAATCAATACTTTTTTATTCTTTAACTAAGGAGGTTAAGAATGTTAGCAAAACATCGTTTTATTTGGATAATGGCCGTATTAGCCCTCATACTAATGCTGGCTGTCGGTTGTGGTAAAAAAACATCACAGCCAGAAGAAGCCGTTGAGGAAGAGACTACAGAACAAGTAGACGAACCCGCAAGCGACGAAGAAGAGGCTGCTGTTGAAGAGACCGCTGCCGATGAAGAAGAAACGGCCGTTGAAGAAGAAGCCGCAGCCGAAGAAGTCACGCTCACCATCTGGTCATGGCGTGTAGAAGATGAAGACGCATACAACGAAATTTTCGATGTATACGAAGCCGCCCATCCCGGCGTGACCGTTGAATTCGTCCCCTTTGTCGCCACCGATTACAACAATATCTTGGCGACTGGTTTGACAGGCGAAGGCGGCCCCGACATCGCCCAACTCCGCGCCTATGGCGGCGTTCAACCGCTCATCGAAGCAGGGCAGCTGCTCCCGCTTGACGGCGAAATCGAAAGCCTCTCCAACTTCCCCGACGCAATTTTGAAAGGGGCGACAGGGCAGGCCGACGGCCGTATCTACGGCGTTCCCTTTGGCGTGCAAGCGTTCACCGCTTATTACAACAAAACCATCTTTGACGAACTGGGTCTCACTGAGCCAGAAACATGGGATGAATTCATCGCCGTGTTGGACGCATTGCAAGCGGCCGATTACATTCCGATCTCCGCCCCCGCCAAAGATACATGGATGCTGCCCCTCATTCACGACGCAGTAGCCGCCCCTCGTTACGGCGGGCCAGAGTTTGAAGCGGCCGTTCTCGCAGGCGAAACGGACTTCACCAATCCCGATTACGTTGCCTCAATCGGCGTTGTCCAAGATTTGCAGCAATATATGCCCGAAGACATCGTTGGCATCAGCTACGCCGACTCCAAAACCCTCTTCCTCACCGAACAAGCCGGCATTTTTCTTGGCGGTTCATTCGAGGTCGGCTTCTGGCGTGAAGAAGGTCCCGATATGGATTTAGGCATCTTCCGCGTCCCCGCGCCGCCAGATTCTTTGACGGGTCCATTGGTTCCCGGCTGGATGGATGGCTCTTACGGTGTCAACGCCCTCAGCGACTCCCCCGACGCGGCCAAAGAGTTGGTCAACTGGATGGGTACACCTGAGTTCGGCCAAATGTTCACCGAACAGATCAAACAACTCTCCGCCATTCCCGGCATGACCCCCACCGACCCGCTGTTGGCCGAATTTGCCGAACTGTTCGCCGAATCACCAACCTCATACCTGCATCTCGTCAACTTCCGCTATGGCGATCCATACGGCAGCACCCTGCTGGCCGACGGCATCCAAGCGATGTTCCTTGGCGATTCTGACCCCGAAACGATTGCCAACGACATTCAGACGGGTGTTTCCCAATGGTTCAATCCCAATGGCGAAGCGAGCGTAGAACCGGCCGAAGCAGAACCCGTCACCCTCACCGTCTGGTCATGGCGCACGGAAGATGAAGATGCTTACAACGAAATTTTCGATGTGTACGAAGAAGCCAATCCCAATGTCACCGTTGAATTTGTCCCCTTCATCGCCACCGATTACAACAACATCCTCGCCACTGGGCTGACGGGCGAAGGCGGCCCCGATGTCGCTCAACTCCGCGCTTATGGCGGCATTCAGCCGCTCATCGAAGCGGGGCAGCTGCTGCCGCTTGATGGCGAAATCGCCACGCTGGGCAACTTCCCCGATGCGATTTTGAAAGGCGCGTCAGGACAGGCAGACGGCCGTGTATATGGTGTACCGTTCGGCGTACAAACCTTCACCGCCTTCTACAACAAAGCGATCTTTGAAGAACTCGGCCTGACTGAGCCGCAAACATGGGACGAATTCATCGCCGCATTGGACGCGCTTCAAGCTGGCGGCTACATCCCGCTCGCCGTCCCCGCCAAAGATACATGGATGCTGCCGCTCATTCACGATGCCGTCGCCGCCCCCCGTTACGGCGGCCCCGAATTTGAAGCCGAAGTGCTTTCTGGCGCGACTGACTTCAACGATCCCGATTACGTCGCCTCCATCGCCGTCATTCAGGATTTGCAGCAATACATGCCCGCCGATGTCGTCGGTGTTAGCTACAATGATGCCAAAACCTTATTCTTGACCGAAATGGCCGGCATCTTCCTCGGCGGTTCATTCGAGGTCGGCTTCTGGCGCAACGAAGGGCCGGAATTGGACTTAGGTGTTTTCCGCGTTCCCGCGCCGCCAGACTCCCTCGTCGGCCCCGTCGTTCCCGGCTGGATGGACGGCTCTTACGGCGTAAATGCGTTGAGCGACTCTCCCGACGCGGCCAAAGATTTGGTCGAATGGATGGGTACACCAGAGTTTGCCCAACTCTTCACCGTAAAGATCAAACAACTGTCCGCCATGCCCGGCGCACAGCCAGAAGATCCGCTGCTGGCCGAATTCGCCGAACTATTCGCCGAATCTCCCGCATCTTATCTGCATCTGGTAAACTTCCGTTACGGTGACCCGTCTGGCAGCACCCTGCTGGCTGACGGCATCCAAGCGATGTTCTTGGGCGAAGCAACCCCCGAACAGATCGCCGCCGACATTCAAGAAGGTATTTCTCAATGGTTCACCCCCAGCGAGTAACATTGAGATAGAGTGTAGAGATAGAGATAGAGTGTAGAGATAGAGATAGAGGGTAGAGTGTAGAGTGTAGAGGGTAGAGATAGAGATAGCGGGTAGTGTGAAGAGATAGAAGGTTTTCCTCTATCTCTATTCTCTATCTCCATTCTCTATCTCTATTCTCTATCTCTATCTCCATTCTCTATCTCTTCGTGGAGCGGATTATGGCTGTGATAAAAAAACGTAAGACGAATACGGGGGTGGGGCAGGGTGCGCCTCCTTGGCCGACGATTGTTCTATTCCTTCTCCCTGCTTTTTTACTGTACACCGTTTTTATGATTTGGCCGTTGGTGCAATCCATGATTTTCAGCACCTTTGAGTTTAAGGGGCTTGCTCGTGGTGCATTTGTCGGCTTGGCGAATTTTCGTGAACTGTTCACCAGATTTCCGCTCAATGAACAGCTTCCCCGCGCTTTTATGCACAATGGGGTCTTTTTTATCGGCACAATGCTGATTCAAAACACATTGGGGCTTCTTTTCGCCCTGCTGTTGAGCAAAGCTCCGTTTGGTAAACGGTTTTTCCAAACGGTTTACACGATGCCATATCTGATTAGTGCGCTTGTCGTCGGCTACCTGTGGAGCTTGATGCTCAATCCGCTGTTTGGGCCAGTAAACCAAATTTTGAAACTGATCGGGTTAAGCGATCTTGCCCGGCCGTGGCTTGGCGATCCTGCTACCGCACTGCCGGTGATTATTTTGGTCAATGCGTGGCAATGGATGGGCTTTCCCATGCTCTTGTTCGCTGCTGGGCTTGCCAATATCGGCAATGACATTCGTGAGGCGGCCACGATTGACGGCGCGAATGCGTGGCAGTTGTTTCGCCGTATCGAATTGCCGCTGTTGACCCCCGTTATCGGCATCATCACCGTGTTGACCTTTATTGGCAACTTTAACGCTTTCGGCATTGTGTGGGCGTTGGGCGGCGTGGGCGGCGAACCAGCTGGCTCGACTGATGTGCTGGGCTTGGTCTTCTATCGCACCGCTTTTCGCGGCGGCGTGGATGCGTTTGGTTTGGCATCCGCGCTCGCGGTGCTGATGTTCCTGTTTATTTTTGGTATCTCGAACATCGTGCTGAGATGGTTCCGCCGTATGGAGAGTGATCTGACATGACAACAAACCATAACGCGAACTATCCCCGTAAACGGCGCAAAATAGAAGCGGGCAAGGCGGCAACGGCCGTTCTCCTTTGGGGGTATGCGGCTGTCGTTCTTCTCCCGTTACTGCTGGTCATCGGTAATACAATGCGGCCATCGCGGGAAATTTTCAAACATCCCGTCGGCTTTCCAACCTCAATCAATTTTGACAGTTATATACGTGCTTGGCAGGAAGCGAACTTTAACACCTATTTCGTCAACTCGTTGCTCATCACCGTTTCGGCGGTTGTGCTGGCAACGGCCGTTGCTTCCTCAGCCGCGTACATTTTAGGCCGCTACTCGTTCAAGGGTAGCAAGATATTGTCCGCTTACTTTTTGGCGGGGCTGATGCTCCCCTTTCGTTTGGCGATTGTGCCGCTGTTTTTGCTATTGAACGATTTAGGGTTGATTGACAGCCGCTTTGGGCTGATTTTGGTCTACGCGGCGACGGGCATTCCCTTTTCCGTCTTCATTCTCTCCGCCTTCTTCCGTCAACTGCCGCCAGAGTTGAGCGAGGCGGCGCGGATTGACGGCGCGGGTGAGTTCACCATCTTCAGCCGCATAATGTTACCGCTCGTTCGTCCTGCGCTGGCGACGGTGACCGTTTTTCAATTTGTGCCGCTCTGGAATGACTTTTTCTTCCCGCTGGTGCTGCTCCGTTCCACCGACAAATGGACGTTACCCGTCGGCATGACCCGCTTTTTTGGCGAGTTCCAGACGGATTGGTCAACCCTTTTCGCGGGATTGATCATCACGACATTGCCGCTGGTCATCCTCTTCTTGTTGGCGACCAAGCAGATCATCGCTGGGTTGACGGCTGGGGTTAGTAAATAGTTGGGATGTGGAAGTGACAGTGACGGGGCGAGCGGTCTTGGTTTACCCAAGACCGCTCGCCCCGTGACTGTCACTTAGGTTATGGCTACATTCAATCAAGTAGATGCGGTTATGCGGCGGGGGTTAGGGACGGTGTTCCCAACGGCCGTTTTGCTCATCAAGCATCAGGGCGAGACCGTTTACCATCGTGCCTACGGCTGGCTCGACCCCGACGTGGAACGGCGGCCAACGCAGGTTGACAGCGTGTTCGATTTGGCTTCGCTGACGAAGCTGTTTACCGCGACCGCGTTTATGACGCTGGTTGAGGCGGGGGTGGTTGAATTAGAAACGGCCGTTTCCACCATCATTCCCCCATTCGCCCATCCATCCGTCACCTTTCGCCATTTGCTGACTCACACGGCTGGACTGCCCGCGACATGCAATCTGTACCGAAACAACGCGTACGCCAACCCGCTAGACGCGCTGTACGACAGGCTTGAGCTCGCCCCCGCCGGCCGTCAATGCGTTTACAGCGATGTCGGCCTCATTTTATTAGGGGAAGCGGTCGCACGGTTGATGGGGAAACCGCTGTCCGTTTACATGAAAGAAGCGATTTTTGAGCCGTTATCGTTGCACGAAACAGGTTTTAACCCGCTTGAGCGCGGCATTTCCATTGACCGCATCGTTCCCACCGAATTGTGCGCGTGGCGGCGACGGCGGTGTGTGGGCGAAGTGCATGATGAAAATGCGTTCGCTTTGGGCGGCGAATCTGGTCACGCGGGCTTGTTTGCGACGGCGCAAGAGGTCGCCGCACTGGGACAGCTTTATCTCAATGGCGGACGGCATGACGCTGGCCGCCTTTTTTCGCCATCATTGGCGGCGGAGGCGGTGCGCGAGCAGGTTAAACTGGATAACGGCCGTTACGGGCTGGGGTGGATGTTGCAAAGAGAGAGCGGCAGCCCCATCGGGCAAGCGTTCGGCATGAATAGTTACGGTCACACGGGATTTACAGGCACGTCACTCTGGATCGATCCCGATCAGGAGATGCTCGTCGTCTTGCTGACCAACCGCGTGTATTACGGCCGTAAGCCCCATCAAATCGTCGCTTTTCGTGCCCGATTGCACGACACGGCGATGGCAGACGTGCGATAATTTGGAGTTTTGTATATGCACTATGTACTCGGAGTAGACGGCGGCGGCAGTAAAACGGCCGTTGTCATCCTTAATGAAGAAAAACAAGAGGCGGGGCGCGGTCAAGGCGGCGTTTCCAACTACCATTTGGCGGGAACGGAGGGCGCAAAAGAGACGCTGCTCAACGCCATGCAGGAAGCGGCCGCTGATGCAGGCATCACCTTAACCCAAATCACGGCAGCAACATGGGCGTTGGCTGGCGCAGCTCGCCCTGCCGACAGACGAATTTTGCAAGGGATGATGGATGAATTGCTGCCCGACAGCCGCAGATTGGTCGTGACCGATGCGCTCGCCGCCCTCGTCGGCGGCATCGGCTCGCGGCGCGGCATCGTGCTGATCGCAGGCACGGGGGCGATTGCGTATGGCGAGAATGGGGATGGCAAGCAGGCGCGGGCGGGCGGCTGGGGGCATATGTTTGATCACGGCTCTGGATACGCTTTGGCACAGGCGGCATTACGCGCCGTTATGCAGGCGGAAGACGGCCGTCAAGAGCCGACTGCACTCAGTAAAAAAGTCCAAGCGGCGTTGCAATTGAAAAATATAAGCGGTCTCGTCAACTGGATTTATGCCCCGCAACGGAATGTGACCGATATTGCCGCCCTCGCGCCGCTTGTTTTGCAAGCGGCCGAAGCGGGCGACATGGCGGCAACGGCCGTCATCGCTCAAGAAGCGGACGCGCTGGCCGCGTTCGTGGCGGCGACGGCGCGGCGGTTGGGGGTGTGGAAACGGCCGTTTTCCCTTTTGCTCATGGGCGGCCTGCTAAAAACGGATAACTTTTACCGCCGCGCCGTCTTTCAAGCGGTGCGTACCAAATCGCCGCACGCCCAATTCAGACAGCCGCAAGCGGACGCGGCCACTGGTGCGGCATTGCTCGCGCTGGAGATGATGGGGCATCCGCTTACGCCATCTGCCGACATCGGCGGCTCGGCGGCCGATTGGGCATCGGAACAGGGGAATGTCCTTACCGAAGATTTGGATTTACACAGCACGCTGGAAATTGTGGGGTTGATGCACTTGGCGGATCGACAGGCAGTGACGGCCGTTCACTCCTGTCTGCCCGCCATCGCCCATGCCATTGATGCCATCGCCGCCCGAATGCGGCAGGGGGGGCGATTGATTTATATTGGCGCAGGCACATCCGGCCGCTTAGGCACGCTGGACGCTTCTGAATGTCCGCCCACCTTTGGCACCAGCCCCGATTTGGTCACCAGCTTGATGGCTGGTGGCAAGCGGGCGTTGACGCTGGCGATTGAAGGGGCGGAGGATGATCCAGAGGCGGGGCGGCAGGATGTGGCAGGGTTGGCAGTCGGCAAACTTGATACGGTAGTCGGCATTGCCGCCAGCGGTCGTACCCCGTATGTGATCGGCGGTATGGAGGAAGCCAAGCGGCGCGGGGCGTTGACCGTTGCCCTGATCGCCAATCTGCCCGCGCCGCTGGCGGAAATGGCCGATCATCTGATTGCGCCGTTGGTCGGGGCGGAGGTGCTGGCTGGCTCCACCCGCTTAAAGGCGGGTACGACGCAAAAGCTGGTTTTGAATATGTTGAGTACGGGCGTGATGGTGCGTTTGGGTAAAACGTATGGCAATTTGATGGTTGATGTGCGGCAGCATAATAGCAAATTGCAAAATCGGGCGCGGCGCATTGTCCAGCAAGCGTGCCGCATCAGCGAAAATGAAGCGGCCATCGCCCTTGCGGACGCGGGCGGGCATGTGAAGACGGCTATCGTCGGGGTGCTACTTGGCTGTTCGCCTGATGAGGCGCGGGGATGTTTGGATGAGGCTGGCGGGGTGGTAAGAACGGCCGTAGGGCGATTGGATATTCCAAAATTAGAGGCTGATTACACAGATGAACATAGATAAAAAGTAATATCTCAATATTTCGGGGTGAGTACAACAAATTAAGAAAGGAACAAATTGCGTTAGTCGAGTCAATCTGTTCTTTTCCAAATCTGCTGTACTCATGTCCCCAATTTTTTGAGAAGATACGTATCTTCTCAGTATTCTGGGGAGACTTGACAAATTTTCCTAATAGTACTCGTGTAAAATAAAGTGCTGATGAAATTTGTCAAGTCTTGTCCACGATTTGTTGAGAAGATACGAAGATACGATAAAAAGATCAAAATCAGTGAAATCAGCGTGATCAGTGTCCAATTTCAAAACAAGATCAACTCAGATTTCTGTAAAAGACGAGGCTCCAATCGCCCTAGAACGGCCGTTTCTTGAGTGGATTTTTAACGCGGATGGGGGCGAATTTTGCGGATGAACGCGGATCTTTTTATCCGCATTTGTCCGCGAAATCCGCGTGCGAAGCTATCTGCGTCACACTTTTAGGTTAATTTCCGAATAATTTGCCAAATAGTTCGATGGCCGATGCGGGGGTGGGGAGCAGGAACCAGACCCATCCCAGCAGGACAAAATGGAAGGTGAGGAACCAGCTAAAGAGTGTCCATGCACGCAGCTGACGCGGCTTTGCTTTTAGGCCGCGATACCATTTGCGGGTGCGGCCGCTCCATTGTTTGTGGATGAACAACCCCGTGCCGTGCCATACGCCCCAGATAAAATAGGTCCATGTGAACCCGTGCCACAGCCCGATGGTGATCATCGTCACCAGTTGGGCGATGAAGACGATGAGGGTGGTCGATGGGCGCGGTTTGCGCTGTAAAAGGGCGCGAGAGAGGGGGGAAAAGACGTATGTTCGCGCCCATGCGCTGAGGGTGGCGTGCCAGTTTTGCCAAAAGGTGGTGATATTAGTTTGAAAATACGGCCGTCTAAAATTCTCTGGCAGGCGCACCCCAAACAGTAACCCAATCCCAATCGCAATATCGGTGTAGCCGCTGAAATCGAAGTAGAGCCGCAGGGCGTAGCCGTATAGCAGCAGCCATAACATTCCTGTTGATTCTCCTTGCGCGGCGTTGACGGCCGTCAGCGACATCCCTTGTGCCAATGTATCAGCAATGACAAATTTTTTGAATGTGCCGATGGCGATGCGCTGTCCCGCTTCGCCGAAGCGGGGGGCGGCGAGACCATGTATGGCGGGCAGGGCGCGTAACTCTTTGGCAAAATGTTCCACACGGTCGATGGGGCCGGCGATGTAGGCGGGGGCGAATAGGATATAATTGCTGTATTCGCGTAGCGATAAGGCGGGCAAGATGCCAGATTGACGGTCGCGGATGGTGTGGATGAGACGGAAGGCGACGTAGGAGAAGCCGATCCATGCGAGATTGGCACTGCTTGCCAATGATCCGTCCTGCCCCATGCGAAGCCGCCATTGACGACTGACAAAAATTGCTGCTGGCTCCCATTTGATGAGGATGAACAGTCCGATGAGGATGAGCAGCCAGCCTGTGAGAGCTGTATGACGCGTCTTTTTACGAAAGGTGGTGGTGATGGCGGCGGTGATGAAGCCGATGATGAGGAGGGAAACGGCCGTGACCAAGAAGTTCGGCGGTCTGTCGATGATGCGGTATTCGAGCGGGACGAAGCGGAAGAGGGCGGCGGCGAGCATCAGCCCAAAGAGGAGGGCAAGGGTGCGTTTATCCTCTTGGCTAAGGCGGCTTTCGGCTGGGCGGGTGAGCTGCCACGAGATGATGACAAGGAGGAGAACGGCCGTTTGCAATAGATAAGCACTAAATCGAATGGGCAGCGGCGGTTGCAGCCAATAGATGGCAAATACGGAACCGACAAGCAATGCCCATCCGCGCCACTGTTCAGGCAAAAAAGCAGCATATAAAGTGCCAACTGCTATAAAAACGGCGATGGTGGTGAGGTCGAAAGTCATGGGATGGGGCAAGCAGCAAGTTTGCAGGTTTGCCGGTTTGCAAGTACGCAGATGGTATTAGGCCATTTATGAAAAATAATTATACGTTGTACACCTGCCACTTGCATACTTGCTACTTGCACACTTCCTTCCATATACGGTCAATCATCATAATAATTGTTAGATTGTGCATGGAGTGGCCTTTTGTGTATACGTCGTCGAGGGTGTAATCGTGGACGAGCGGCCCATTTAGGTGAACATTGTCTCCTTCTTTGATGCCGCGATTGGGGAGGGTGGCGGCGAGCAGGTCGAAATCAACGAGCGGGACTTGAAGGTCAACGGCCGTTTGTCGAATCGCATTATTATTGAAATTATCTTCCCCTTCAAAGCGATCCGCTTTGGTCAAGAGCAGGGGAACGATCCCTTGATCGAGGGTGTATTGAATGACCTCGCGGTAATAGGTGTCGAAGGAGGGGTCTTGATCGTTGGAGCCGAGATGAATGATCATAATGCTGGGATTATTGTATCGAATTTCGCAATCGATCATCGTTTCGTTCGGTTCGCACCACTCTTTATCCGCCCATTGCGGATCAAAAACGCCCCATGCCCGCAACCCAATTTTGATGCCTACGCCGTACCGATCCCATGAGCCGGGAAAATGGTCAATGGCTGGTTGGAGATATTCATAAGGCCCCAAATTGTAACTGCCCGGTACGTCATAGCGGGTGAGAAAGTCCCCATTGGCGATGATGCTGTCGCCTAATTTGGAAAAACTGTTTGGATCGCGGCCAAGCGTCTGCCCCAATGCGTATATTTCCTGCATATGGGCGACGGCGGCATCATCCATCAATAAAATTTGGGAAAGCGGGATGCCATTCAGCATCGGTTCGGCTGTGGGTGCGGGGATGGGAGGGGTATCTGTTGGTGTTGCGGCCGTTTTCGTTTCGCTCTCCTCTGCTACAGGGATGGGTGTTAGCGTGGGGGGAGGCGGCATGGTGGGGACTGCCGTCGGCAACAGTTTGGGTGTGGATGTGGGAATGGGGGGAACGGCCGTCGGCTGAACTGCCGCCAGCTCAACAGTCGGCACAGGTGCAAGTGCATCCTTCCCCCCGCACCCGATGAGCAAGAGCATCAAAAAAACAAAAAGAGCCGCACGGCGGATATTGTTCATTGTTAATCGTTCATCATTCATTGTTAATTGTTCATTGTTCATTGTTAAAACCCTTGATAAATCCATTGGGGAGTAAGATCGCTGGAGACGATGATGAGGAGCAAAATGAGGATAGAAAGTAGAAGAGAGAGAACGGTTTCGCGGGAGAATAAGCGCATGGAACGGAGTTAAATAATGAATAATGAACAATTAATAATGAATGGTGAGCGGGAACCTTTGTTCATTATTCATTGCTTTTAGTAATGGGCGACGGAGCGGAGGATGAAGGTTGTCGTGTCGTGAACGGTCGCTTTTTCTATCCGCTCTGCGTCGGGCTGTTTGAGTAAGTTGAGGATGACCTCATCAATGCCGCCAGCGAGAATTTCGGCTGCCAAACGGCCGTTTTGCGGTGGAATATGTGTTAATCGTATTGCCTCATCAATGGGGCGTTGCCAGATAGCGGTTAAACTGTCACGAAACTTCTCCCGTTCGGCGGCCAATGAGGGAATCGTGTCTACGCTGCCGCTGAGAAGCAGTTGGATGACGGCCGGCTCAAAGAGGGCGATGTTGATATATGCCTGTACACCTGCCTGCATCTGTTTGGGAAAGGTGGCACGGCCGTTTACCGCTTGTCGTAAGGATTGCAATAGAAAATCGGCCGTCTCTTCATATAGATGGAGAAAGAGCGTCTCTTTGTCGGGAAAGTAAAAGTAGAATGTGCCGATGGCGACATTGGCTTCATTCACGATGTCGCGGACGGTGGCCGCGTAGTATCCTTTTTTTGCGAATACGCGCACGGCCGTTTGCATCATCGCCGTGCGCTTGGCATCCTTTTTCTTGCGTGTTTTTTCTGTGCTTTTATAAGCCATAATGGGGAAACGATAGCGGTAAAATGGTCAATTGTCAATTCCATAATTGCTTTTCCATCACTTTCATTGGCAGGTATCTTCTCAATAAATCGTGGATAAGACTTGACAAATTTCATCAGCACTTTATTTTATACGAGTATTATGTAGACTCCACTGAATTTACTCCATTTTGGAGAATTGCTAAAAATCGCACAACAACAAGCAAATTAAGCCTGTGTTATGCGTAAATACGCCGCAATGAAGCGTGCAAAGAAATTATGCTCCGTGCGTCAAAATCTTCGTAAAAACGGCGTATATAGCTGTTAATTTTCCAAAATTGGCCTTTTTCAGTGGAGTCTTATGTATCTTCTCAAAAAATTGGGGACATGAGTACAGCAGATTTGGAAAAGAACAGATTGACTCGACAGA
>WFSA01000130.1 GCA_015486215.1 Anaerolineae bacterium
CTTATTTGAAACACACCCAACTGAAATAGGCAACATGTATCAGAATAAATAATCGTGATCCCCACCCTCGTAGCGGTACTCCTCGTCCCCTCAATCGTTATCATGCTGCTACGTAGAAAATACGCATGAACGGCATTTTGCATCTTCTCAATAATTCAGGTGAACATATCAGCAATTACGAAAATGTAACAGGTGTTGCCATTTATTTGGTTTGTGTTACGCTTCTGAAAACGAAACACCTGTTTCATGTAACACCTGTTTCACTAGGAGATGAAAATGGAAAAACAAGCATGGTTATTATTCAATTCTCAATTACCCGCTTCCCCATCGAGTTCGCGGGTGATGGTGTGGCGACGGATGCGGGCGGCTGGGGCGGTCAGTTTGCAAAATGGGGTCTGGGTTCTGCCCCACACGGAGGAACAAGCCGAGAAGGCGCAGAATCTGTTGGCTTACGTCAAAGAACAAGGGGGGACTGGGCAACTCTTTGTCGTCAATTCGCTGACCGATGATGTTGAAGCGGATGTTTTGCATCGGTTTGAGACGGAACGAGCGGCCGAATACGACGAATTTCTTGGGCATTGCCGCGATTTCTTGGCAGAACTGGAACGAGAGACACAGGAAGAAAAGTTCACGTATGGCGAACTTGAGGAAAGCGAGGCCAACGTGGACAGGTTGAAAAAATGGCTGCCGAAAATTCAGGCACGTGATTTCATGGGGCATGAGATGATGGAAACGGCCGTTGCCCAGCTCCAAACCTGCCAACAAACATTGGATACATTTGCAGAAACTGTCTACCAACGAGAAAACGCATAAAACTGAAAGGTAAATTTTTATATTCTATTTGCCACCGTATACTTTACATAAAACTACAAATTTGACTAAAATTAGCAACGAATGGCATGGTTCAAAATTGAGCAACTCATCTTTACAATTTATGTTGTGTTGGGCGATTCAGCGAATCGCCCCTACAAGAGGGAATCGTAGGGGCGACCTGCTGGGTCGCCCAAAAAGTGTAAAGATCATTTCATCAAAAATGAACCATGTCCAACGAATTAACACGAAAAAGGATAGATATTCGTGAAAGTCGTTGTAAAAGTTAAAAAATGTACGGTAGTGAAATACTCTAAGGGAAAACTCGTAAATAACTGTGGCCAAGGTGACAGGCACTTGCCAAGTGCCTGTCACCTGAAAGTCCAAAGTTAAAAACGAACCTTCCCTAAGGAAACAAAATGGATTTTATTCTCTATCTTATTGATTTATTTCTTCACCTTGATGTGTATTTGCAAGAGGTGATCCAAAATTATGGCACATGGGTCTATGCACTCCTGTTTTTGATTATTTTCATGGAAACAGGCTTCGTTGTCACCCCATTTTTGCCCGGCGATTCGCTTCTATTTGCCGCAGGCACATTTGCCGCCCTTGGCTCACTGAATCTTTGGCTTGTTTTTGGGCTTCTCTTTTTTGCGGCCATGCTTGGCGATACGATCAATTATATGATTGGGCATTATTTAGGGGCGTGGATTCTGGCAAAAGATACGCGGTTCCTGAAGCAAAAGCATCTGGAAAAGACGCACCAGTTTTTTGAAAAACATGGGGGAAAGACCATCGTCTTAGCTCGTTTTGTTCCGATTATACGCACATTTGCTCCTTTTGTGGCTGGATTAGGTGCGATGCACTACAGCCGTTTCATTAGCTACAACATTTTGGGTGCATTCTTGTGGACTAGCCTATTTATCTTTAGCGGCTACTTTTTCGGCAATATCCCTGTTGTTAAAAACAACTTTGAAGTTGTCATTGTCGGTATTATTCTAATCTCAGTGATCCCCATGGGCTACGAGGCGATTCGTACACGAATGCGCCGCGATCCCTCACCGCAGCCAGACATCTCTTATGAGGAAACTGTCTGATTGACTTCCAAAACAGGCTGATAAGGCGGTTTCCAAAAAATAGTCGTCTATTTGTCATTCCCGCGAAGGCGGGAATCCATGATTTCCTAGACTGTGGATTCCTGCCTTCACAGGAATGACAGATGGAAGTTTCGAGTTTTATTTAATCCTCATTCCTTATCTTCCTTTCCCAACAGAAGGGGAAGGGTTGTTTTTAACAACTGAGGTAATTAAACAGCGGCAAGGTAAATTGTAGTTTAAGAAGCGACAACTCTCTGATTTTAGGTAATCCTCATCATGGTTTATGAAGTGACCACCTTCGCCAAAATTCATTTGTGTCTGTTTCATTTCGGTAGAAGTGACTGTTACTTTGGTTCAACACACCCCATTCATTTTTGGCGAAGGTATTGTGAATTATAAGAGCATTCTTAATCGTATTTCATCTGGGCTTTAATTTACATGGTTACGCTCCAGTTTAGGTAACCAGACAGATTGGTGATTTTTTTACTCGATAGGAGAAACAAAATGGATGAATTGTTCAAATCAGAGACGGTGGGTGTTGTTATGCCAGCGTTTAATGAAGAAAAGGGATTAGGTCGCGTTTTGGGGGCGGTCAGCAAGATCGATTGGATTTCTAGGATTGTTGTTGTAGATGACGGCTCCACGGACAGTACGTTGGCGGCGGCACGGGCTTGGGTGCGGCAAGACGGCCGTATTACGCCTCTCCGTCTCCCTCATAATCAAGGCAAAGGGGGAGCAATGCTGGCTGGTGTACAAGCTTTGTCCACCGATCTAGTTCTGTTTTTGGATGCGGATTTGATTGGTTTACGGCCGTATCACCTGCAAACCCTTTGTCTGCCTGTTTTGGCTGGTGCTAGCGACATGGCAGTCGCTGTTTTCCGAAAAGGGGGGACGCGCACCGATGCTGCCCTTTTGCTGGCTCCCTACTTGAGTGGTCAGCGCTGTTTGAGACGGCCGACAGCGGCAAGGCTTCTTAGCGGCATGGCCGATACTCGTTATGGTGTGGAAGTGGCGATTACCGATTACGCCAAACAACATCACTGGCAATCGCAATATGTTAATTGGTACGGATTGACCCACACGGTGAAAGAAGTCAAACGCGGCCGTGTGGCCGGTTGGCGCAGCCGTTGGCAGATGTACGCTCAAATTGTCAATACGGCCGTTCGTCGCCCCGTGTACCAATCTTGAGGGAACGAGCATGACTTTTGTCCATGATTTGCCACGATTACACGGCCGTTTTAGCACCATATCTGCGACTTCATCCTTGACTGATTTACCCAGTTGGCGACCAAATTCATACCAGCGCATTCTTATTCTTGCTCCCCATCCCGATGATGAGACGCTGGCCGCTGGGGGCGTTATTGCCGCCGCGCAAGCATTGCCCCAGCCGCCGCAAATAAGGGTCATTGTGGCGACCAATGGGGACGGATCGCGCTCAACGGCCGTTGCCCACAAACGCAATCCCTTCTCCACTGAAGTTTTTCAGCAAATGGCTGTCCAGCGTCAGCAGGAAAGTCTGAAAGCCTTGTCCGCTTTGGGTGTGACGGCCGAACAAGTCGCTTTTTTGGGATTTCCTGACGGCGGACTGCAACCAATCTGGCAGCATCATTGGCGCACGGCTGCTCCCTTTCGCTCGCCGACAACAGCGTTCAAGGCGGCCAAACAAGCTCTCAACAGCCCTGTTTTACCGTACACGGCTTCATCTCTTCTGCAACTGCTGCAAGACAGTTTTCGCCGTTTCCAACCTGATGCGATCATCATGCCTCACCCGCAGGATGCTCATTCCGACCATCGTGCCTTGTCCCATTTTGCCGCGTGGGCATCTGCTCAAAATGGGGGGAAAGCCCCTGACTTGTTGGCTTACCCGATGTGGTTGCGCGGCGGATTTTGGCCTAAGAGTATTCGGTTGGATCGGGAAAAGCAGCGTTTGCCATCCCGTTTTGCCGTTCACGAAGACACTTGGGTGCGTCACCCGTTGCGCCAGCAGAGTCGCGGTCAAAAAATGGCAGCACTAACCCATTATCAAAGCCAAAAGTCAACGTTGGGCGGCTTGCTGCACAGCGGCGGGCAGGCGGCGCAAGAGATATTCCATCGCCTGCGCCGTGTAATTGTGCCTCGTTTCACGACTGGGCTGCCGTTACCGCCAGACGGCCGTTGGGCTTCTTTGCCTTTTACAATGGGATGGCAGCGGATGCGGATCGCCTATCACAGCCGCCCTATCCTGTTTACATTTGCCGCCGACAGCGGCAATTTATGGCTTGGTGTTCAATTTCCCAGTCAACCCCCGTCTGGTTACGTCTATTCTTTTGTGGTTCGCTCTACAAACGGCCGTTTTCTCACAGAAACCAAACTTTCCACCAAACAGATCGCCATTCACACGCCCTACGGCACAATGAAATTAGCCCGCTTTCCTCTTACAGGCGGTATCGGCCGTTCCCTTTCTGTTGCCTTAAAAATCAGTTTAGGCAATCGCGTCGCCCTAGCACAAAGTGCTTGGCAGCATCTTACTATTTCTGGAGAGACAATATGACGCAGCAAACAACGATTCGCCAACAATTTGACCAGCACGCAAACGCATACGGCCGTAACCCCCTTACCCACTGGATTGGCGGCAGTGAATTGGCCGCTATCGAGCGACTCATTCCGCCAGCGGCGGAGCTGGGTATAACACGGGCTTTGGATTTTGGCTGCGGAACAGGACGGTTAACGGCCGTTCTTCTCGATTTGGGCTATCATGTCACTGGCTACGACCTCTCCCCAGAGATGGTTGCCAAAGCAGCCGCCCAGTTGGGTAACCATCCCCATCGTCCCCGCCTGACATTGACGACCGACAGCCGCGCTATTCAAGGAAAATGGCCGCTGATTACCGCTTTAGGCATCCTTGATTACTACGCGGATCCGCTTCCGCTGTGGCAGGAATGGCAGCAGTTGTTAGCAGCGGACGGCCGTCTCGTCGTCACCTCGCCCAATGCCCGCAGCCCGTTGGTCTGGTTGTACACGCTTGCCTCCCGCTTCACCTGCCCAGCGCAAGGGCATACAGTGGAAGATTTACGAAAAACGGCCGTTGCTGCCAACCTCGCCCTGACCGATATTCACCCCGTATTTCCCCATCACGCCCAATTAGGTCACACCCTCGTCATGGGCTTACAGCACGCCGCTCATTAGTCCATTAATGGGCATGGTTCAAAATGAAGGAAATCATCTTTACAGTTGTTGTTGCATTGGGCGACCATAAAGATCGCCCCTACAGGAGTAAATTGTAGGGGCGCGGCCTTGTGCCCGCCCATAAAGTGTAAAGATCATTTTGCATAAAATGAACCACGTCCATTAATGTTAAAATTCACGGCTCTCTTTTTTACTGGAACAGTTTCATCCTGTTCTTAATCTGGTTTGTTATCGTAACCATATGTCTAAGAAAACGAACCTGCTATTTTTACTATTAACCATCGGCCTGATTTTATTTGTACGCGCCAATATGGCCGATTTACGGCAGGTAACGGCCGTTCTCATTCAAGCGCGGTGGTATTGGCTGGCGGCTGCTTTTGCATTGCGGCTGATATATTTTATTTTCTTCACCCTGATCTACCAGACCGCATTTACGGCAGTTGGTGTGCGATCCAGAGTACGCGGCTTGCTGCCGTTGACGTTGGCGGCCGTTTTTATTGATACGACAGCTCCATTAGGCGGCGCGGCCAGCGTCGCTGTTTTTATAGATGACGCACGGCGGCGCGGACAATCCCCTTCGCGGGCGACGGCGGGAACGCTGCTGTTTTACACGGCATTTAACGCGGTTTTTCTGCTGATTTTAGGCGGGACGCTGTGGTGGATGGGGATACAGGGGATGGTAACGGCCGTTCAACTTACCAGCACTGCCATCCTTGCAACCACCATTCTGGGGCTGATTGCCTTGCTTTGGATGGGGCATCGTTATGAGACGCGGCTGCGCTGGTTTCTGCGAGGCGGGCAATGGGTGGTCAACCGTATCGGCAAGTTTGTACGCCATCCGCACCTGTTAGATGAGAAGTGGGCGGAACGGCAGGCGGCCGATTTTGCCGCTGCTGCCCGTTGTATCTCTGCTTCACCCCGCTTCCTGCTGCCGGTTTTGGCAGCGGCTTTGGCGGCGCACTTGACAGCCATACTGGGGCTGGCCGCTATTTTTGTGGCTTTTCAGCAGCCGCTCTCCCTCCCCGTCATCCTTGCCGGGTACGCGATGACGGTGTTGTTCACCAACGTCTCGCCTACGCCAGACGGGATTGGCTTTGTGGAGGTGGTTCTGCCGACGGTGTATCTGGCGTTTAATCTGCCGCTGGCATTGGGAACGGCCGTTACCCTCACCTTTCGTGCTTTTAGCTTTTGGCTGCCTATTTTTGTGGGGTTTACGGCCGTGCGCCGCCTGCGTCTGTTTCATTCTGAAGAAACTCTTAATCCCGCTTCATCAGTTTCTTAATTTTCGACCATATCATTACAAGTGATTATTTAACAGGGTGTCAGCAACAAACGGCACCCACAATAAAAACCGTGGAGGTTTATGATGAAAGTAAGTAAACGATTGATGGGTATTGTTGTTTTGTTTGGATTATTGGTAGGCAGTTTGGCGATGGGAGCCGCCTTTATAGGCAGCCCCACAGCCGCATCAGCACAAACAAGCGACGCTTGTGTTGAAGATGACGACAGTCAGGAAGCCGCTGACGCAAACACAGAAGATGCTGATGGTGTTCAAGAGGAAGTCGAATGTGGCGCACAGGATGCTAACGAAGCTGACGAGGCCAACGAAGCCAACGAGGCCAACGAGACCAACGAGACCAACGAAGCCAACGAGACCAACGAAGCCAACGAGACCGATTCTAACGAGCAAGACAGCATCGTTCCCGCTGATTGGGCTGGTATTTCTGTGGACGAAGCCAAACTTATCGCCACAGACGCAAATCCTGGCACAACGGCCGTTGATGCTGAATTTGAACAAGAAGGCGGCGCAGCCACCTACGATGTCGATCTGGACAATGGCGTAGAACTCAGCATTGATGCCGTGAGCGGCGAGATTCTTACATCGGGAACCGATGCTGAGTAAAATGTATGTTCAATCCGTATAACTGAATATGTTTGATCAAAGGGGACGTGTGGAGAACGTCCCCTTTCAGGGCAATCGCGTTTTAAATATTCTGGGCATAAAGCGCGATTTTTCACGTTTTATGTCAATTTATTATATCAAAATAACACAGGAATCTCTTAATTTTACGCTTTATGTCTACTAAAATGCGTGAATATAACTATTCTAAATTAGAACGCGATTGCCCTGTCTTGACAGCCGTTTTAACTCCAGTCACAATAAAGGCATGAGTTATAAGATATTAGTTGTTGAAGATGATAAAACCTTACAGGAAACGTTGACCTATAATTTAGTCCGTCAGGGGTATGAAACGCTAAAAACGGAAAACGGTCATGTCGCTCTCGCCTTAGCCCGCGAACACAAACCCAACTTAATTATTCTGGATGTGATGCTGCCTGGTCTGGACGGCTTTGAAGTGTGCCGCATTTTGCGACAGGAGATGAGTATGCCCGTCCTCATGCTTACCGCTCGCGCTGATGAGATTGACAAAATCGTTGGCCTGGAAATGGGAGCCGACGACTATTTGACCAAGCCGTTCAGTATGCGCGAACTGATGGCTCGCGTTAAAGCGTTGCTGCGCCGCGTGAAGATGACCCGCGAAGAAACGACCGCCGCTCAAACTGATGAACTCTCACCGTCGAAAACGGCCGTTTTCACCTTTGGCAATTTGGAAATTGACGAGGGACGGCGGGAAATACGTCTGAACGGCAAACCGATTCGCATGAAACCCAAAGAGTTTGATCTGCTCCACTTCCTCACCCGACATCATGGCATCGCCCTCTCCCGCGATTTGATTCTGGAGCGCGTCTGGGGCTGGGCATACGTTGGCGGCAGCCGCACGGTAGACGTGCATGTGCGCTGGCTGCGCGAGAAAATCGAACCCAACCCCACCAAAGCCACCCGCATTGTCACCGTGCGCGGCATCGGCTATCGGTTTGATGGATAGAGCGAGCGGCAAGTGGCACGCGGCCTGTTGATCGCCACCCGCCACTTGCCACGCGCTACTTGCTTATGCTTTCCAAACGCCATTGGCGTGTCGCCATTCCCTTTTTGTTCCTCATTTTGCTCGTCATGGGCGGATTAGCGGCGTTTGCCAGACGATCAGAATGCGCCGCTAGTTCCACTTGCATTCAACGCGCCATTTGGATAGCCGCCGGGCTGTTGGCTGTTGGCGGCGCGGCCATCGCGCTGTTTCAGGCCGAACGCACCTCCCGCCTGTTACGCCAGCTTTCTGAATTGGCACGCAACATAGGTGATGGAAAGGGAAACGGCCGTTATCTCCCCCAAAAACAAGACGATGCCGGCGAATTGATTCGCGCATTCAACCGTTTGGATGATGAGTTGAACGGCCGTATCGCCCAATTAACCGAAGAAAAACGACAATTAACCGTTGGTGTGCAGTTTATGCCCGACGGCCTGATCATCGCTGATGAAGCGGGAACAGTCCGCCTCATCAACCCCGTCGCCGCCAGCTTGCTCAACATCAAAAAGAAAAAAGCGGTCAACACCCCCATCGCCAATGTCGTGCGTCATCATCAACTGATCGAAATGTGGCAACGCTGCCGGGAAACAAACGACGAACAGGTGGCGGCGGTAGAGATTGGCCGCGATCTGTTTTTGCGCGCCGTCGTCACCCCCTACCGGAAAAAGGAAACACGCGGCTACCTTGTCATCTTGCAAGATTTAACCCAAATTCGTGCCTTGCAAACCATTCGACGCGATTTCATCAGCAATATCTCCCATGAATTGCGAACGCCGCTGGCCTCGCTGCGGGCGGTGGTGGAAACGCTGCAAGACGGTGCATTGGACGATCCGCCGGCAGCAGAACGCTTTCTCGGTCGCGCCGAACATGAGATTTATAC
>WFSA01000131.1 GCA_015486215.1 Anaerolineae bacterium
ACTTATTCTCCGCATTACAAAATAGATGGTCTTTGTTCGTCTTCTTCCCGATTGTATTGTGAGGTACAGCATGTGCAAAACGGTGAATTATTTGGTGTAAACAAACTCAGATAAAAAGGTGAAACGGGTAAGTTAATAAAGTCTCATTCCTTAGGATAAACAATAAACAACACTTTTGCACAACCGTCATTGACAATTGACAATTGATCATTGACAATTGCCCATGATTTTTCCCCCAGAACTACTCACCATTATGCGTAAATGCGACTATATCGCCGTGCTGACAGGCGCGGGAACATCGGCCGAAAGCGGCGTGCCGACTTTTCGGGATGCACAAACGGGATTGTGGGCAAAGTATGACCCGCAAGAGTTGGCAACCCCTGAAGCGTTCACCCATAATCCGCAATTAGTGTGGGATTGGTATGCGTGGCGGCGCGAACTTGTGGCTGAATCAGCACCCAATCCCGGCCATTTCGCTTTGGCTGATATGGCATCCCATCCTGCCCGCTTCACCCTTATCACCCAAAATGTGGATGGCTTGCATCAACAGGCGGGCAATGATGGCGTTCTTGAATTGCACGGCAGTATTCGTCGCATTAGATGCTCGCAGGATGATAGGATTGTGACCGAGTGGAGCGGCGATCCCCGCTGTCCCGATTGCGGCGGTTGGTTGCGCCCTGATGTTGTTTGGTTTGGCGAAAACCTGCCAGCCGATGCGCTCCAATTTGCATCCCAAGCAGCCCGAGGTTGCGATATATTCTTGACGATTGGCACATCAGGATTGGTACAGCCTGCCGCCTCTTTACCCCTAATCGCCGCCGAAAAGGGGGCGGTGACGGTGGAGATCAATGTAGAAGATACGCCGCTGTCCCGTTTTATGGATTTTACCTTGCACGGTAAGTCAGGGGAGGTGTTGCCAGAATTGGTAACGGCCGTTTGGGGCAATGACAGCGCATAAATAGGACGCAGATGACGCATATTTTCAGGATAAACTAGAGAAGAATGATCCGCAGATTAGCGCAGATTGAATGTTTTTACCTGCGCTAATCTGTGAAATTTGCGGACAAATTTTTGTATATGATAGAAGAATATCACTGATAAGGTGCTGGAAATCCTGAAAATCTGCGTCCCATATCGACCAAATTGCATTTATAGACGGTTTTTGTACACTACACGCAGTATCTTCTTAGTATTCTGGGGAGACTTGACAAATTTTCCTAATGATACTCGTGTAAAATAAAGTGCTGATGAAATTTATCAAGTCTTGTCCACGATTTATTGAGAAGACACTACACGCAGATAAAATGAAACATTTGGTACAGGAGAAAGACGATGGGTGAAGCACTTGTTCAAAAGATATTGCCGATTATTGCTAAAATGGAATGGCCGATAGAGGAAGAAGCGACCATACACGGCAGCACTTCATACGAAATTGGGATAGAGAAAATTGCAGGATCGCAAGGTAATCCCAAGATATTATCAGGAGCGTTACGCATTTTTCAGGGTAGCGGCTCTGCGCCATATGCGTATGGGGGCGCAGCGGCCGTTTTGCTGGCCGCCGCTCGTGAGAGTGATGATTCATATACGGATAACAGCTTAAGCGCGGTGATGGAGTGGCTGGAAAAAGCGCAATCCCTCGCCCCTGACATCGTTGAGATCAATGTTATTGAAGGGTTCGTCTATATTTATGGCGGCAATTTGGAAAATGCCCGTCTGGTGCTGGATTATTTGCATGAGGCGGAGATGGGGAACTATTATGTGTACACCGCCGAAGCAGCGTATTGGCGGCAGATGGGGGATGTGGAGCAAACGGCCGTTTGGACAGAAAAAGCAGCCCAGCGTGCCGACACCAACCCACAGCGCATCCGTATGCGCTCCCAATTGGCCGACTTCTACTTCAAACAGAATGAGTTGGACAAAGCGTTAGAAGCATATAAGAGCGGCCTGGCGGTAGATAAAGAAAATGTGTCCGTGTGGCATAAAATCAGCATCATCTATTGGAAACAGAAAAATATAGAAGAGTGCGACCGCAGTAACCAGATGACATTGCGTCTGCGCCCCACTCATCGCCCTGCGCTAAAATTGCAAGCGGCATTGGAGAAGAAAAAAGGGGAGTCGAGTAAATTGGGAGGATTTTTTGGACGGAAGTGAGGCAGCGCCAAGTGGCAGAGCGGGGGTGACGGGTGATTGAGAATGGGGAAAATGTGATGAGTTCTCGTCGGTCGCCGCTGGCGGCTTTGTTAATTGTTTATTTCTTGATTGGCAGTTTGTATGCGGTGTTGACTCCTGCATGGCAAGCTCCGGATGAGCCTGCTCATTATAATGTGGTGCGCCAATTGGCAAACGGCCGTTTACCCGTCATGGAAGCGAGCGATTACGATCAAGCGTATCTGACGACCGCCATCGAACACGCATTCCCGCCCACCTATCCAATTGAGCCGATCAGCTACGAAGATTGGCAGCCGCCCCTCTATTATCTAATGCAAACCCCCATTTATCTGCTGACCAACGGCGATTTAATCGCCATGCGCCTCTTTTCTCTCTTCATCGGCGCGGGCGTGGTTGTGATGGGAACGCTGACCGCCCGCCGACTCTTTGGTGACGAGCGGCTGGTGTGGGCGACGGCCGTTTTCATCACCCTCATCCCCCAGCATCTCGCCATCATGGCCTCCGTCAACAACGACAGCTTGGCCGAACTGATCATCGCGCTGCTCCTCTGGTTTTTGGTCGGATTGGTTGATAAGAAACGGCCGTTTGCCGTGTCTGAATGGATCATCGTCGGCATACTGCTCGGCTTGGGCTTCTTGACCAAAGGGACGGTGTACACGATGGGATTCATCATTCTGGGGACGCTCGTTTACCGCTTTTGGGACGCACGGCGGGAACTATTGTCGATGGGATTGCGCGTTTTTATACCCGCAGGGATGCTGGGCGGCATATGGTGGGGACGGAATACGGCCGTGTACGGCAATTTCGACATCTTCGGCAAAGCGACACACGATGCCGTCGTCGTCGGTCAGCCGCGCACAGCCGAATGGATCGCCCAATTTGGCGTAGCCGAAACAGCAGATCGCTTTTTGACGACAACCTTTCACAGCTTTTGGGGGCAATTCGGCTGGATGGCGTGGCCGATGGAAAGCCGCGTCTATCAATTGCTCTCCCTCCTGAGCGCGGCGGCATTTGTCGGCTGCTTGCTGCATCTATTTGCGAGACGGGGCAAACGGCCGTCAGCCCCATCCGTCCTGCTCGCCATCGTTCTCCTCTTCTCCATCATCGTCCACGTCGGCTACAATTTGACCTTTGTACAACATCAGGGACGGTACCTATTCCCTGCGCTGATCCCCATCGGGCTGGCGGCGGCGGTCGGACTGGGAGAGTGGATACGGCCGTTTGCCCGCCGCTTCCCATTGCTCAAGAGCAGCGTTCCCGTTGGATTACTGCTCTTTTTGCTCATGCTTAATGGGTACGCTATTTTTCGTGTTATCCTGCCGCTCTCAATATAGGGCGATTGCAACCTCCAAATCGCACTGTTAAATTCCAAATTTACACCGTTTTTAGCATCTCCGCAATTGACATAACATGTGAATTGCGGAGAATTTATACATTATGATTGTCGTGATCGTATGTCGTGATCGTTTTCGTGATCGTATGTCGTGATCGTTTTCTTCGATTTTCGGTCACGAAAACGATCACGATCACGAATTAAGGCGAGGTTGGTACCTTCTCAATAAATCGTGGACAAGAGTTGACAAATTTTATCAGCACTTTATTTTACACGAGTATCATTAGGAAAATTTGTCAAGCCTCCCCACAATACTGAGAAGATACCGAGGTTGCAATCGCCCTACTCTCAATATAATTGCGTTACTGTATAACTCCGTTTACAATTAGGAAGGGAATATGGAAGATTACACCAAGTTGGAGAACTCTGCTTTGGTTAATTTGTACATTGGGTTTGCCGATAAACACTGTTTTTAAGAATAGAACCGTGGAACTTTAGCCACAGATTTTGCAGAGTACAAGAATCTGTGCAATTTTTGCAACCCGTGCCCCATACCTCCCTACCATTCATATAACGACATCAGATTGAACTGTTGTGCATTATGAAATTGAGGTAATTTTGTACTAATGACAAATGAAGATTTACTATTAACGGCCGTTTCTATCGCCCGCAATGCCGGCCAATTAGCCAAAGAAAGGTGGAGCCAACCGCTTGAACTGACTAGTAAAGGATTCCGTGACATCGTGACCGATGCCGATATAGCGGCGCAAAAACTCATTACCGATGCGATTCGCGCCGAGTTCCCCGATCACGGCTTTTTGACCGAAGAGACGGACAGCGATCTGCCCGCCGCCGGTTCCATCATTTGGGTGATCGATCCGATTGACGGCACGACCAGTTACAGCCGTAGCCTCCCTCTTTTCTGCATTTCCATCGCTGCCATCTCCGCTTTTGGGGAGCAGTTGCTCGGTGTCGTCTATGATCCGATGCATGATGAAATGTTCACCGCGATACGGGGAAAGGGGGCGTGGCTCAACGGCCGTTCCCTCCATGTCAGCCAAGTAGACACGCTCAACGATGCTGTCCTCTCACTCGACTGGTGCAGCGACCCCGCTTTGCGCCGCAAGACATTCAGCACCCTCACTAAAATCGGCAAAGAGGCGCGTACTATCCGCGCTATTGGCACTGCCGCTTTAGCGATCTCTTGGATCGCCGCTGGCCGCCTTGATATTTACCTTAATTTTCAAATCAAATCGTGGGATGTAGCCGCCTCAACCCTCATCGTTCAAGAAGCTGGCGGCACGGCAACCACCCCCGACAATATCCCCATGCTTTGGGCCGATGTCGGCGATGGTGTTGTGGTGAGCAACGGCCGTTTTCATAAAGAAGTATGTAAGTATACAGGCGGTAAGTGACGAGGTTGCAAGGCGTAAGTAGGCAAGGTGTAAGCAGGCAGGATGCAAGTAGGACTTGCAAACCTGCACACTTGCACACTTGCACACTCGCACACCTGCCCCCTTGCACCTTGCCAATCTGCCCCTTTCCTTATGCGCTGGCCTCCCTATAAACATATATTTTTTGACTGCGATTCAACATTAACGGCCGTTGAAGGCATAGACATCCTTGCCGAAATGGTTGGTAAAAAATGGCGGATCGAAGTATTGACAAACGCCGCAATGGACGGAAAACTCGACTTAGAAGAGATTTACGACAAACGATTGCGTGCCATCAGACCGACCCAAGAGCAAATCCACCAAATACGGAATGATTATAAAAAACATGCCGTTGAAGATGCCAAAGATCTGATCGCCGCCTTGCACGCGATGGGACATGAGGTATACATCATCAGTGGCGGATTGCTCGACCCTGTACAAGAGTTTGGTACCTATCTCGGCGTGTCAAAGGAGAGAATTCGCGCTGTCGGCGTGGCGTATGATCAACTTTCGGGCGATTGGTGGGATACAGATGATGCCCAGCACAGAAGATATATGCACTTCCATGAAGGAGCGTTGACGATTAGCGATGGCAAGGCGCAAATCGTGAAGGAGTTGATGGGAGACGACAGCGGACGCGCCCTCCTCATCGGCGATGGCAACAGTGACTTATTAGCCAGTCGCGCTGTTGACCTTTTTGTCGGCTATGGCGGTGTTGTCGCCCGTGACCGTGTGCAGAAAGAGTCCCGTGTTTTCATACACAGCCGTAGTTTGGCTCCCTTATTACCCATCGCCGCCGGCCCCGCCGCTATTCGCACTGTTCCCGCCGAGTACAAGAAACTTTTTGATAAAGGATTACATTTAATTGAACAAGGAGAAATAACATTTAAAGATGAACGACTCAACGAAAAATTCAGGAGCGCACTTGATGCGCGATAATACTCCCCATATAAAATTATTTATTCCCGGCCCCACCGAAGTGCTGCCAGAGGTTCTTGACGCGCAAGGCGGCTGGATGTTCGGCCACCGTATGCCCGAATGTCTCAGCTTGATCGGGAGCATTCGCCCTAAATTGCGCTCCGTTTTCCTCACCGAAAAGCGCGTTCTCATCGCTCAAAACACGGGCACGGGATTGATGGAGGCGGCTATCCGCAATACCGTCAATAAAAAAGTGTTGAACTGTGTCAATGGCGCGTTTAGCACCCGCTGGGCAGAAATTGCTGCCGCCAATGGCAAAGAGCAAGAGACATTGGCTGTGGAGTGGGGCGAAGCGATTCCGCCGGAATTGGTCGCCGAGCGATTGGCCGATGGTAGCTTCGACGCGATTTGTATCACTCATAATGAGACCAGCACGGGCGTGACGAATTCACTGCCCGAACTGGTAGAGGCAGTTCGCAACGCGCCCAACGGTGACGATATTATGATTTTGGTGGATGCGGTCAGCAGTTTGTCTGGTGCGCGTATTCCGTTTGACGAGTGGGATTTGGATGTGCTGCTCACCTCCAGTCAAAAGGCGTTTGCATTGCCCGCCGGCATCTCCTTCGCCGCCGTTTCTGATCGGGCGATGGCAAGAGCGAAAACGGTGCCTAATCGCGGCTACTATTTTGATTTCTTGGTATTGGAAAAATACTTGTTGAAGAACCAAACGCCGGCGACAACGGCCGTTTCCCTCCTTTCCGCTCTTGATTTCCAACTTGACCGCATCATGGAAGAGGGCGTGCAAAACCGTTTCGACCGCCATCTTGCCATGCGCGACCGCACGCTGGAATGGGGCATCGGACGCGGCTTCAAGCCGCTCGCCGCCGAAGGGTTCCGCTCACCGACCGTCTCCTGCTTCCACAATACGCTGGGGCTGGACATTCCCGCGCTCAACACTTTCTTACGTACAAAAGGGATGTTCCTCTCCAATGGATACGGCTCCAAATTGAAGAACAAAACATTCCGTATTGCCCACATGGGTGATTTGCAAATGGAAGATATGGAAGGGTTGTTTGCGGCCGTTGATGAATTTATAGACGCGCAATAACGTATACTCTTTGCCCCTGTCTCGTTCCACGCTTGGCGTTTAGTGAATGTTGAGCGTGGAATGAGAATGTCACAATGATGAAAAATATAGGTTTATTTTTACTGACTGTACTCTTTTTAATGCTGGCCGCTTGCGGTCCAGAAATGCCTGAAAACCGTTCTTCTGCGAATGCAGAAACGGCCGTTTCCCCCTCAACCTCTCACTCTTCCCCAGAACAGAACCAAATGGAAGGCGTGTCTGAACGCGCTCGCAGCATGATGAGCATCTCTATTCCTGACGAGTACGTGGTGATGCGAAACCCGATCCCTCCCGATGAGGCATCCATCCTGCGCGGCGGGGAGACGTATGCGACCCATTGCGCGACCTGTCATGGGGACAGCGGCGCGGGCGACGGGCCGGCTGGAGCGAAACTCGATCCCGCCCCAGCAAATATCGCCCGTACCAGCCAGATATTGAATGATGGCTACCTTTTTTGGCGCATCACCGAAGGCGGGGTGGGCGAGCCGTTCAACTCGGCCATGATCGCGTGGGGAAATATCTTGAGCGAAAATGAGCGGTGGGATGTGCTGAATTATGTGCGGGCGTTGGGCAGCGGGCAGGTGATGCCCGATCTTGCGGCGACACAAGATAAAATGCTGGAAACGGCCGTTGCCAAGAATCTCATCACCGCCGACCAAGTGGTTGTGTATACGGAGACAAAAACAGTGATTGATGCAGCGATAGCGGAAAGAAAAGAGGGCGGCTGCTCTAAAAGCGGCGATGCCATCATGGAGGAACTTTTCGTTGAGTTGGTTAATACGGGTGAATTAACAGAAACGGCAGTGGATGATTTTATTATCGTACAAGGCGTATTGGCTGATGCAGCATTGATGAATTGAGACTGTATAAGAAAAATCATCGTAACTACTCAGCCATTGTCCGAATTAACCACAAAGACATGAAGAACACGAAGTTTTTTAAGATTTTCTTGTATCTTCTCAGTATTCTGGGGAGACTTGACAAATTTTCCTAATGGTACTCGTGTAAAATAAAGGGCTGATGAAATTTGTCAAGTCTTGTCCACGATTTATTGAGAAGATACATGTTCTTCGTGATCTTTGTTTTTTTGTGGTGAAATAATTGATAGGCTGAGTAGTTACAAATCATCTTTACAATGCGTTGTCATATTGGGCGACCACAAGGGCTGCCCTTAAACTGCAAAGATCATTTCGCATAAAATGAACCATGCCATAATTTCAGTTCCAAAACGATTGCTTGCCAATGTCACCGATTGAAATCGGTGTCTGAGACAGAAAACATGCTAAGGGAAGGTTCGTTTTTAACGTTGGACTTTCAGGTGACAGGCACTTGCCAAGTGCCTGTCACCTTGGCCACAGTTATTTACGAGTTTTCCCTAAGGAACGAGGATTTATTTAATTACCAAAGTTGTCATTCCCCCATCTTTAATGAGGGCAGAGCCTGCCCTCATTAAAGATGGGGGAATGACAACTTGGAGCTCCGCAAGTTATTAAATTCTCGTACCTAAAACATGTTGGTTCAGGCTGTTGTAACGTGCTTCAGCACGTTCTTCCGTATCTGGTGATGAATTCATTCATCGCCAGAGGCAGCTAAATTGAAATTGCTGTCTCTACCCACCCAATACATTGAATTTTATAGGAAAGAGATGTACTCTTTGGTGTAGACTTTTAAGTAGAAGATGGGAAATTATATGTTATTAAGTGCAATTCAAATTATCTTGCTGCTAGTGCAGCTTCTTTTGGCGGGTTTGGCGGGATACCTGCTTTTATTAACCGTCGCTGCGTGGTACGCCTCCAGAAAGAAAAGCGTGTTGACGAGCGAGCAAAAAAACAGATTTTTAATTCTGATTCCAGCCCATAATGAAGAGCAGTTGCTGCCAGAGTTGTTGACAAATTTACGCCAATTAGCGTATCCAAAATCTCAATACAGTGTCCATGTCGTCGCCGATAATTGTACGGATAGAACGGCCGAAATCGCGCGGCAAGAAGGCGCAGTCGCCCATGAGCGCACGAACGATGCCCAGCGCGGCAAAGGGTACGCGCTGCAATGGCTGTTGGGACAGCTGCAAGAGGCGAACGAGCCGCATGATGCGGTGCTGATTTTAGACGCGGATTCTATCGTTTCGTCAAATTTTTTGCAGGTGATGGACGCGCGGCTGGCGCGGGGCGAACGGGTTATCCAAGCGTATTACGCGGTGCGTAATCCCGATCAATCATGGTCGGTGAGTCTGCGTTATGCGGCGTTGGCGTTGCTGCATTATTTACGGCCGTCTGGCAGGATGGTTTTAGGCGGCTCGATGGGGCTGAAAGGGAACGGGATGGTCTTCGTCGCTGATATTTTGCAGCGGCATGAGTGGTCAGCCTCTGTCACCGAAGATATTGAGTTCCATATGACCCTCATTTTGGATGGCGAACGGGTGATGTTTGCGCCCAATGCGGTGGTGGAAGCGGAGATGCCGCAAACATTGAGCGGCTCGCAAACGCAGAACAGCCGCTGGGAGCAGGGGCGGCTGGAGATGGCTCGCCACTATATCCCCAAACTGTTGCGCGGATCGCGGGCGGCCGTAAAGAAGGGGGAATACGGCCGTGCCTATCTCCTCTTTGATGCGGTGATGGAACATATCATCCCGCCCTTCTCCTTGTTGATGGGAATGAGCGGACTTGCCTTGATCGCCGCCTTGATCTTATTTGGTATCACCTATATCACCGCTTCTGTGAATAATCTGATAATTATCAATGTTGCAATGGGATCATTCATTATAATTGGGCAAATCATTTATGTTTTTTATGGGTTATACTTAGTAAAAGCACCAGCGGCGATATATAAAGCGTTGCTTTACGCGCCGTTTCTTGTATTTTGGAAAATATGGCTCTATATCAAGGTCATGTTTGGCAAAGGGACAGATGAATGGGTGCGAACAGAACGGAATGATGGGTGAAAAAGAGTATTGTTGCACGCTGATGGATGTTTTATCGCAGGGCAAGTTTGCAAACTTGCCCTACAAAGTCAGCAATTACGAATTGAGTATAAACGGGACATATTATGCCGACAGAAGAAACATTGGAAATGCAGCAAAAACTTGATGACAAAGCTGCCCGCATGTTGGAAATTTACGAAAATCAAAGTTTTAACAATGTGCAGTCGGCCCAACGGATGCGTTTTCGTTTGGTTATTTGGGCGATGCGTAACAAAATCCAAGATAATTTGAAGCGCGTCTTTGATTTGGTCATTGCTGTGGTGATGCTTATTGGCACGTCGCCGATTATGTTGGCAACCGCTATTGCCATTAAAGTAAATTCGCCCGGCCCCGTCTTCTTTCATCAAGAGCGGGTCGGCAAATGGGGAGACACCTTCTCTTGTTATAAATTCCGCTCTATGTATACCGATGCAGAGGAGCGCAAAGCGGAATTGATGGATCAAAATGAGGCGGATGAAGTCGTCTTTAAAATGAAGAACGATCCGCGTGTGACAAGTGTCGGGCGTATCATTCGCAAATTGAGCATTGATGAATTGCCGCAGCTTTTTAATGTTATGAAAGGCGAAATGAGTATGGTCGGCCCCCGTCCGCCCGTCCCTAAAGAAGTGTCCCAATATGAGTTTGGACAGATTCGCCGTTTAGGTGCAGTGCCGGGTATCACTGGATTGCAGCAAGTAACGGGGCGTACAATGGCGTTCAAACGATGGGTGGAGCTTGATTTAGAATATATTGCCGAACAAAGTTTGGCTAAAGATATTGAGATTTTGGCAAAGACAATCCCAGCCGTACTGTTTAGTAAAGATGCTTATTAGCGGAGCGGTGAAGTGAGCGTGACCGTTGCAGGATACGTGGAAAACGTATCCTGCGCCGGGCAATTTTGCCGCCTCGCCCCAAATCAACATGCGTAAATTACTGATTATCCTGAATATCCCTGTTGACGATCTGAATATGGATGAAGCTCTCAAACGTATTGAGGAGTTTATTGCTATCGGGCGTAAGACGGGAAAAGTACATCAAATAGCGACTGTCAATGCTGATTTTGCGGTAAAGGCGTTGAACGATCCAGAGTTGCGGTATCTATTGCACGAGGCGGATATGTCAACGGCTGACGGGATGCCGCTGGTTTGGGGAGCGCGGTTATTGGGTGTGCCGATGGAAGGGCGTGTCACTGGATCGGATATGGTTCCTGCTTTGGCGGAGCTGGCGGCTAGAAAGGGGTATTCTATTTACTTTTATGGAGCGGCTGAGGGTGTTGCCCAAAAAACGGCTGATATTCTTAAAGAGAGACATCCAGATTTGATCGTCGCTGGGGTTTGCTCACCTCCTTTCAAACCTGTTATTGAGACGGACGAATCATTGCTGGATGATATTCGGGCGGCTAAACCAGATGTTTTGCTGGTTGCGTTGGGCAATCCTAAGCAGGAGAAATGGATCGGCATGTTTGGCAAACGTATTGGTGTGCCGGTGATGATCGGTATTGGGGCATCGCTTGATTTTATCGCGGGCGAATCGCAGCGTGCGCCAGTCTGGATGCAGAAGGCGGGATTGGAGTGGATACACCGATTCGCGCAAGAGCCGAGCCGTTTGTGGAAGCGGTATGTGGTTGATCTATTCGCTTTTGGCACGTTTTTTGTGCGGCAATGGTGGCTGATGCGGAGGGGAAATGTATCATCGCCGCTATTGCCGACGGATGATTCTGTGATCGTGGAAGAGACGGCCGTTCTTAATATAAAAGGCCGCTTGACGATCCAAAACCGCACTTCTTTTGTGGAAAAAGCGGAGGAGGCGTTGGCCGAAACGCCGTTCGTTATCATCAATATGAGCGAAGCGACGTTCTTGGACAGTACGGCGTTGGGTGCGTTGGTTGGATTAGCAAAGCAGGCGCATGATTTGGATGGGAAGTTATGGTTGACGGCCGTTCCTAAAGCGGTTTATCAATCGTTGACCCTCATGCGGCTGGATCGCTTCTTTGAGGTAGTAGACAATGTGGAAGCGGCGTTGGCAATGCGCCATGAGCGCGAGCAAAAGATGACAATTATCTCTGTGCCTAAGCCGAAAGAGGCGGAGGTAGAGGGGCTACAATGGCAAGTGATGAAAATGCCCCGCCGCCTTGATGCGTCTACCGTGCCTGAAATCACAGAAAGCTGTATGAAACAGTTGGAATCAGACTCTTATCTGATCGCCGATTGTTCTGAATTGGTGTTTTTAACCAGTGCTGGGTTGGCTATGTTAGCGCAGCTTGACCGTAAGGTGAAAGAGCAGGATGGGGTGCTGCGCGTGGCTGGTTGTGCAAGAGATACGTTGCGGGTGATTGAGATGACACGCTTTGATCGGGTACTCTCGCTGTTTGACAGCGTAGCTGAGGCGCAAGATGCGGAACTTTCTGCGGCAACACAGGGTAAGGTATAAAAATACTCATTCACAAATTACGCAGATTGAATGGGCTGGCTTTAGGCAGATATTGATTTTTTGACGACACAGCAAGGACGAACTACTATGCAGATACTTCTTTTAGCAACCGGAGAGAGTGATAAATTACGGCCGTTGACGGACACACTTCCTGCCCCTATGCTTCCTGTCGCCAATCGCCCGGTTATGGCGTATGCAATTGAAATGCTGGCGCGGCAGGGGATTAAAAAGATAACGGTAAGCCTGTATCATATGGGGAACAGTATTGAGGCGTATTTTGGCGACGGCCGTCGGTGGGGAATTGAGATCGAATATGTTTTACAACGGGATGCGTGGGGATCGGCTGGTACGATCAAATGGGCGGAACGTGCATTGAGCGAAACGTTCATGGTGCTGCCTGCTGACATATTGATCGATCTGGATATTGAATCGGTTTTGGCACAGCATCGTGCTAAAGGGAGCGCGGCTACGGTTGTGCTGCACAAGAGCGGCTCTGGAAATGCGTCCCATCTGGATGGAGACGGCAGTTTACTTTTAGAAGAGCCGTCAACGGCCGTTCAACCCTTATTTCCGACAGGAATCGCCATTTTTGAAACGCATTTACTGGAGATGATTCCCGCCCGCACAGCATTTGATCAAGAAGAGCTATGGTCGTTGCTCGCGCAGGAAGAGATTCTCGTACACGGGTATCAAGCAGATAGTTATTACAACCCGCTCGCCTCCTTTTTAGATTATCAAACTGCACAACATGATTCCTTATCCTATCTTGATACTGATGGGCATGTGCTGGACAGCACAACCCGCACATTAGAAGCAAGGCAGATGGCGGAAGGAATTTGGGTAGGGCGCAATCATGTTATCCATCCCAGTGTCGGCTTAGCCCAGCCCGTTTATATTGGCGACAACTGCCAAATTGGGCGCAATGTGGAGCTTGGCCCTAATGTTGTATTAGGGACAAATGTTGTGATTGATGATGAGGCAACTGTTTCCCAAAGCGTTGTTTTAGATTACACTTATATAGGCAAGTTGGTAAATATTGACAATCGGGTCGTCAACAGAAATATGATGATTGATGTTGGAACGGGCGAACGATTGGAAATTGTGGATGAATTTTTGTTAGGAGAAGCGCATCCTACCTTGATTGGCAGTTGGCTGCGGCGAACATGGGACACAATCGTCTCCCTTTTCCTCCTTATATTAACATTGCCTATCACGCTCCCCGCCGCTTTGCTTAGTTGGCTGACAACGGGACGCATGATAGCGCGTCACCCTTATTTGGGAGAGCAAAGGGGCATTGTTGCTGATGACGCTGAACTGAATACATTTATCATGTACCGCCTGAATACACATAATTCTGATGGTGAACTTGCAGGATTTGGCCGATGGTTAGAAAAAACAGACCTTTATCGACTGCCTGAACTGTGGAACGTGTTCAAAGGGGATATGAGCATGGTCGGCGTGAAACCGTTGCAACCTGATGAAGCGGCTAAACTTGTTGAGGCGTGGCAGCAACAACGATACCAACACCCTGCTGGCTTTACTGGTTTATGGTATATTCAAACGCGACAAAGTAGTGAATTAGATGAGATATTGATGGCAGATGCGTATTATGTGGCAACGCGAACGAGGCGCGGCGACATAAAACTGTTTTGGCAAACGCCGAGCAGTTGGTTCCGACGTTTACGGGAGTAAACGGTGTTATCAATGCAAAGGTTAGAGGTATCTTCTCAATAAATCGTGGACAAGACTTGACAAATTTCATCAGCACTTTATTTTACACGAGTATCATTAGGAAAATTTATCAAGTCTCCCCAGAATACTGAGAAGATACGGTTAGAGGATGATAATGTATGGAATTTGTTTATTTTCCAACGTTATCATTTTTGCCCTTGCCTCCGATGGAATGATAGATCTATCTTTTGGGGTTTCATTTAACCCTCATTCCTGAATAATTATTTATGGAGAAACCAATCATATGGAAATAAAGACAAGACGTGTTGATAACGTCACAATTTTGGAATTAAACGGCCGTTTTGATTCACATACAATGCCGCCAGTCCGCGATATTTTGCAAAAAGCGGTGCTGGAGAAACCCGCCAGTATTGTTGTAAATTTGGAGAGTGTAAACTTTATTGATTCAGCTGCCCTCAGTGCATTAGTGTCGGGGATGAAACAATCCCGTCAGGCTGATGGTGATTTGCGTTTGTGTAATCTGCAACAACCAGTACGCATGATATTTGAGTTGACCCGTCTGGACAGAGTGTTTGAGATTCTTTCAGGAGAGGATGCGGCCATAGAAGCCTTTAATAATCAGGATTCTACCATAACTGATCAATAAGGAATGACAGATGGAAGTTTCGGGGTTTTGTTCAATTCCAAATTAGGTATCTACAAGGTTGGTTCGGGTTCTCTCTGGGTAAATGATTTATACGGCAGAGCGTTAGTCGTTACCAATTTTTAAACCAATATCAAGTATGCCATACCTGTGAAGGTAAAAACCAATCCATAGTGTAAAGGAATGGGAAGTGCCTGCGTATATCTATCCCTGATGTATAAGGGATAGATGTGTTGCGAGTGTACGGTATGACGAAGAGATAGCATATGCTAACAAATATTCTAGCATTACAACACCCTCATTTTGGAGCCATTGCTCAAGCATGGCTGCTGTCTAAGGCTGAAGCATTCATCGTTATGGCTAATGGTGAGGTGCTGGCCTCTTGGCCGCCCTATGCAGATGCTAATGCGATCACATTAGAGAGTGATATTTGGGTAGGCCATTCCAAGATAGGTAAATTGTGCGTAGTCGGCCTGCAAGGGGAAGAGGCTCAAGCGCGTTTGCAAACTCAGGCGGCTTTGATAGCGGCTATTGTTCAATCAACCAGTGTGTTGCGTGATGTCACGACTAAACTTATTGATACACAAGACCAGCTAGTAGCGATATATGATTTGACGCAAGCGATGCGGAAAGAGATTGATTTGGATAAAGTTCTAAAATCGTTGCTCTTTGAAACGGTACGGCTTGTTAAATTAGGAGCTGCTTTTATCATTATTCAACGCTCTAATGAGCCGTGGATCACGCATCAATATCCAGAAGAGATGTTGGACACGATAACATTGAAGGGTATGTTGGATCTGGTTGGTGAGACGGAACAATATCTGTTGTTGAGCGAGGAAGATGAGAAGGGGAATGGGTTGGCTTTCCGTAATCTTCTCTTGCTGCCGATCTCATTGCATGATGAAAATCAGGCGACGTTAGGTTTTGTCAATAAGTTGGATGGGGATTTCTTGTTTCCAGACATCAAACTGGCGCAGGCGATTGCTGATAATGTGGGGGCGCGTATTGAAAATGCGCTACTGCATAATAATCGTTTAAAGCAGGCCAAAATGCAGACGGAGATGGAGTTGGCGCAACAGGTGCAGCTTAATTTGCTGCCGCATGAAATGCCTGTTGTTCCGGGTGTTGATTTTTGGGCGAGTTCCTGCCCTGCATCACAAGTTGGCGGCGATTTTTATGATTTCTTGCAATTGGATAATCGGCCGTTTACGTTTACTGTCGGCGATATATCGGGCAAGGGGATGCCGGCAGCTATTTTGATGGCGATGACGCGCACGGTGATACGCTCTAATATTTATGATACGACCTTGCATACTCCAGAATATATAGTGGGGCGTTCTAATGAACACCTTTATGATGATTTTACTGAAGTCAGCATGTTCGCCACTTTGTTTGTGGGGCAGTACCAGCCGACAAAGAAAAAATTATTGTATGCCAATGCGGGGCACTCTCCTGTTGTGTATTGTCCGCTTGGCGGCACTGCACGCCTTTTGGAGGCGGATGGAACGGCCGTTGGTATTTTGCCAACCAGTTTTTCGGAAAATCAAGAGATTGTTTTTGTGCCTGGAGATGTATTGGTCGTTGCCACTGATGGCTTGAGTGAAGCGTACAATAAAGAAGAAGAGATGTTTGGATATGATCGATTGCTGGCTTTGGTTGAAGAGTTGGCAGCCAAATCGGCGAAAGATATTGCGGCCGAGTTGTATCGTACTGTAAATGAGTTCAGTATAGGTACACCGCAGTTTGATGATCAGACGGTGATGGTACTTAAAGGCGTACCAATTTAGGGGTTTTACCCGATGGAAGAGGTTCTATAATGAATCAAGAAAAGTATGATGTTGTTTTTCGGCTGGATATTCCAGCAACATTTAAGTATTTGAATGTTGTATCAAGTAGCATAACGGCCGTGTTAGAACAAACAAGCAATCTTTCTGAACGGGACACATTAATATATAACATTATATTAGCAGTACATGAAATTTGTACTAATATCGTGGAACATGCGTATGAAGGAAAGGGTGGACGCATTAATATAGAGATATGCCTTAACGAACAACCAGACCATCTTTCTGTAAATTTGTATGATACAGGAAATAAATTTGATTTTGATTCAAGAGACAAACCGGATATGAGCGAAGCGTTAGTGCGCGGATATGGGTTATTCCTTGTTAATGAGTTGATGGATGAAGTTTCTTATTATCCAGGACCAGATCAGAATCATTGGTATCTGAGGAAAGAGATAGTATAAATAAGGAGGTGGTCATCGTTTCGACCATCTTTTGGGCGTTGTTTCCACGAAGATGAGGGCAACTGTTTTTGCCCTCGCGGGAATGATGGTTCAGGATATTTGTTAAGTTTGCGAATATAATTAGCTGTGCAGTGCTAGTTGAAGAATAGATATGTTTAGACTTGTATTACTTAGGATATTGGAAAGCTATTTTCGCCACCGGTGGTTGAATTTGCTGCCGATTATTTTGATGTGGGTTGTCGCTGGTGCCTCTTTCTTTTTTGGGAAAGCGGTGTATATCACCTATGGGGTTTTGTATGTGGAACAAACGTATGCTTTGCCACAGATTACGCAACTTAATGATAGCGGCTCTTGGGATACGGTGGCCGATCAAACCACTTTGGAATTAACGGAACTTCTACAGACGGATGCTTTTGTTCGTTCCATAATTAACGAGACTGATTTGGAAGAATATATGGACGATGGGCCGATTGTTGTAGGAAGGCTGATGGAAGAGGTTCGCAAGGCTGTTTGGGCAACGTCTGAAGGTAATAATCAGGTTGGTGTTTCGGCTGCATATAAAGAGCCTGTTGTTGCTTATCAATTAGTGAATGCAACAATTGAACAGTATAGGCAGTGGAAAATAAATATCAATCGTGTGGGAAGTGTAACGGCCGTAAACTTTTATACTAATCTGCTGACAGAGTATAAAGGTGACGTAGCGGTAGCCCGTCAGGAGTTGGATAATTTTCTTGCCGCGCACCCAGATTCGATAAATGGATCCCGTCCGGCAGTAGAAGAGGTAGAATTTACACGCCTCCAATCTGAGCTTGAATTGGCACAGACCAATCGGGTAGATACCATAAGGTCACTTGAGTCGGCCGAGTTAGCACTCTCTTTAGCAGAGAGCAGTGTGTTACAACGTTATTTTTTTATTGATACGCCGCAGATACCCGAAGATAAAGTAGTTTCTAAGAAAGATATTGTTGTGAAGATTATTATCTTTACCGTGGTTGGCGTTATATTGAGTGTTGTCAGCATTATAGGTGGTGTATTACTAGATCGTAGTTTCCGTTTTCCTATTGATGTGCAATATGGTGTGAGTCTGCCTGTGATAGCAATTGTGCCAAAAATAGAGTGATTTTTTTTACATATTAACTTTTGTATCTTCTCAGTATGCTGGGGAGACTTGACAAATTTTCCTAATGATACTCGTGTAAAATAAAGTGCTGACGAAATTTGTCAAGTCTTGTCCCAATAAATTGGGGACATGAGTACAGCAGATTTGGAAAAGAATAGATTGACTCGACTGACGCAATTTGTTCCTTTCTTAATTTGTTGTACGCACCCCGAAGTATTGAGATGTTACGAAGCAAAGATCACAAAGAAAATCTTACAAAACTTTATGTTCTTCGTGTCTTTGTGGTTGATTTGGACAAGGGCTGAGTAGTTACCTTTTAGTGTGACTATAGCAGATTATGGAAACAAACAGATGCTTTCTCGACTGCACCATCCGTTTATTTCTTTCATCCGTTGTTGTCACCCCAAAATATTGAAGGGTTACGCGTTGAGCATATACTGTAAGGAAAAGTTGGCGAGCAACTTTATAAATGCAAGAGTGATTGTGTAGAAAAACAGGTTGATGGCGTAGATCGGAAAATTCCAGCAGAGCCAGAGCAACTCTATCTCTACACGCTATGCTTTTGCCCAATTTGTTATAAAATTGCGCGTATGAATCCACAACATATAGAAGAAGCCTCGCTTAATGCGTGGCCGGCACTGCAAACAAACTTTTATGACGGCTGGCTGTTACGGACAGCCAACCAATATACAAAACGAGCCAATTCAGCGACCCCGCTCTATGGCGGCACGCTTCCGCTTGACGAAAAAATCAAGCGTGTTGAAGCGTTCTACCGACAAGAAAGACAACGGCCGATTTTCAGGCTGCCCTCTTTTTTGGATCTGAGGGAGCTAGACGGCCGTTTAGCCCACTTCACCTACAAAAAAGCAGACCTAACCAGCGTGCAGACACTCGATCTCAGCTATTGCGGCGCAATCCAGTCAGATCGTGCGTATATTATGCCCGATTATTCAGGGATGGAATCGTGGCTCGGCTCGTTTCACCAATTATCAGGCAGCCATCGCCCCGATGCAGAAACCCATCAACAGTTGCTAGAAAACATTCGCGGCAATACCTGCTACATGGTGCTGATGGTGGACGGTGACGTGGTCGCTTGCGGCATGGCAGTAGAAAGCGGCGGCTTGGCCGGCATATTCGACATCGTTACCGATCCCGTCCATCGGCGCAAAGGGTACGGCTTTGAACTGATGGAAGCATTGCTCAACTGGGCTGTAAACACGCACGCCCATCACGCCTATCTGCAAGTTATACGCAGCAACAAGGCGGCGATGAGCTTATACAAAAAGTTGAGATTTACGGAGTTATACCGCTATTGGTATCGGATTTTAGATAAATAAGGGATGGTGACTGGCACTTACCAACTGCCTGTCACCTGTAAAGGATAATAGATGAGTAAATTATGGGGCGGCCGTTTCGCCAAAAAAACGGATGAGATTGTGCAGCAATTCAATGACAGCCTGCCATTCGATCAACGGTTATACGGACAGGATATTGCGGGCAGTATCGCATGGGCGCGGGGATTGGTCGGCGCGGGGGTTTTGACCGATGCAGAGATGCAAACGCTTGTCGAAGGGTTGGAATTGGTGCGGGATGAGTTTGAAAACGGCCGTTTTCCATTCGCAGAAGGGGACGAAGATATTCACACGGCCGTTGAACGCCGCCTGACCGAACTCGTCGGCAATGTCGGCGGTAAATTGCACACAGGGCGCAGCCGCAACGATCAAGTCGCCGCTGATTTTCGCTTATGGGTGATGGGAGCCGTGCGCCGCATTCAAATATGGGTGCGTGATTTGCAACACGCCATGATCGCCAACGCCGAAGCAAACCTTCACCTGCCGATGCCCGGCTACACCCATTTGCAACACGCGCAGCCGATAACGTGGGGGCATTTCATGCTCTCTCATTTTTGGCCGTTGCAGCGCGATTGGGAGCGATTGGAACAAATTTGGGAAGAAACGGCCGTTTGCCCCTTAGGATCAGCCGCGCTCGCTGGCACAGCATATCCAATTGACCGCCAAGCTATCGCTGACGAACTCGGCTTCCGCGCCATCAGCCAAAACAGCCTTGATGCCGTCTCTGACCGCGACTTTGCAGCCGGCTTTCTGTATACGGCCGTGATGATCAGCACCCATCTTGGCCGATTATCAGAGCAGCTGATCCTGTTCAACAGTGCCGAATTCGGTTTTATCCGCATTGATGACGGCTTCTCAACCGGCTCCAGCCTGATGCCCCAGAAAAAGAACCCCGACACATTGGAGTTGACACGGGGAAAAAGCGGGCGCGTTCTTGGCAATTTGATGGGCTTATTAACGACAATGAAAGGGCTGCCCTCCACCTATGACAAAGACTTGCAGGAAGATAAAGAGCCGCTTTTCGACGCTTTCGATACCCTGAGCATGACGTTGCCCGTCATGGCCGGGCTACTCAACACCCTCACCCTGCGCCCCGAACGGATGCAGGCACAACTAGAGCCGACCTTGCTGGCAACCGATTTAGCCGATTATCTAGTCAAGAAAAATCTTCCCTTCCGTACCGCCCATCATCTAGTCGGTGAAGTAGTACAGACAGCCGAAAACAAGAATATACCCATCACCGCCCTTTCATTGGCCGATTTTCAAGCTATCAGCCCCCACTTTGGCGACGATGTGACCGCCATATTCAATTTCCAAGCCTCCTTAGCCAGCCGCGCCACAACGGGCGGAACATCCCCCGCCGCATTAGCCGCACAAGTGCGCGTGGCAAAGCTGCGGAGTGAGGCAGGGTGAAGCGGTCGAATTCTATAGATTCCACAATTTCGCAACTCTGCAACCCCGTATCCTCTCAAAAAAGCGGGGAAATTATTTTGTTTTTAGCATGACTACAGGTATCTTCTCAATAAATCGTGGACAAGAGTTGACAAATTTCATCAGCACTTTATTTTACACGAGTATCATTAGGAAAATTTGTCAAGTCTCCCCAGAATACTGAGAAGATACGACTACAGCAGATTATGAAAATGAACGGATATTCTCTCGACTGCACCATCCGTTTATTTCTTTCATCTGTTGTAGTCATCCCGAAATATTGAGAAGTTACTTACGCAACCCCTTATGAATAAAATAATTGTACAAAAATTTGGAGGCACATCTGTCTCCACAGAAGAACGCCGTCAGCAAGTGATCACCCATGTGCGGCAGGCACAGGCAGACGGGCACAAAGTCGTCCTCGTCGTTTCAGCGATGGGACGGAGCGGCGATCCGTACGCGACCGATACACTGCTCGATTTATTGCGCGGCGATGGCAATCCTGTCGATAAACGGGATTATGATATGGTGTACGTCTGCGGCGAGATTATTTCGACCGCGCTCATCTCCCATCAATTCAAAGCGGCGGGCATTAACGCCATCGGGCTGAACGGTGCACAAGCGGGCGTGTACACCGACGGCAATCACAGCGAAGCGGATATTGTGAAGGTAGACCCATCCCGTTTGCTGGCGCATTTGGAACGGGGTGAGCTGCCCATCGTTTCGGGCAGTCAGGGCATTTTTCAGGAGACGGGCGACTTCACCACGCTGGGACGAGGCGGCAGTGACACGTCGGCAGTCGCGTTGGGCGTTGCCCTAAATGCGGAGAAGGTGGAAATTTTCACCGATGTGGCTGGAATTGCCCGCACCGATCCGCGCAAAGCCCCATCAGCCGTGCTGATGGCACAGGTCAACGCCGACTCCATGCTGGAAATGGCACGATACGGCGCACGGGTGATCCATCCCCGCGCCGTCCGTATTGGGCGGGATGGCGGCGTGCCTGTCGTTGTGCGGGCGACGGGTTCGGCGGTGGCGGGAACGGCCATCGCTGACGTGGAAAACGAAACGCCCATCGTCGGCATCGCTTCATTGGGCGGGCTGGATGGGTTGTTGCTGCCAACGGACAGCGTCGGCGTGGAAACGCGGGCGGAGTGGGAGCAAAGCCGTTTGATTATGAGCTTGATTGATGACGCGACGGCTGAATTGCTGCTCGTGGTATCGGGAGAAAAGGTGCATGAGCTGGCGGCGGTGAAGGAGGTGCTGCCAACGGCCGTTTCCACCCCCTCACTCGCTTGGATTACCCTCATCGGTGAAGCGGAGGCGATTCAAACATTTGCCGATAAAGGGCGGGTGTTGCTGGCCGATGCTGGAATTGAGGTGCTGTGGATGGAAGGGGGGGACGGCCGTTGTACCTATGCTATCACTGCTGAAAATGAAAGAGATGCGGTTAATTTACTGTATCAACAAATTTAAGACAGCGCACGAATTTTTACGCTCTTCCCGGCATGGTTCAAAACAGAGAAAATTATCTTTACAGATCGCTATTATAAATGGAACGCGGGTGGAGGCGGATTACGCGGATAAACGCGGATCAAAGAAGGAGAATCCGCGTTTATCTGGGGAGACTTGATAAATTTTCCTAATGGTACTCGTGTAAAATAAAGTGCTGATGAAATTTGTCAAGTCTTGTCCACAACAAATTGGGGAAAATACCTGTCAGGTCGCCCCTGCCATTCATCGCAAACGCTCCCTCGTTTAAAATCAATAATAAAATTGTCATAACTTTGACATATGTTTCCTATACACTACCGAGATCTGGCAAAAATTGAACTTCGATGTAGAAAAGTAGGGGATGCGTCGGTTTGCAGATCGTGAAAGGTGGTACTCTAAAGGCTGGGATTATAAAGTAGATTGAGTGAATAGAGAGCGGGGAACATGCAAAGACGATTGATTATTTTGATAGCTGTTTTATTAAGCGTACTTGGCTGGAGAGCAACGGCCGTTGCCCAGACTGCGGATGGCTGGCAGGCGACCTATTGGAACAACACTGACCTATCAGGTACACCTGTCATCCATCAATTAGAGACAGACCAATTCGGTAATCCGGAATTGAATCGTATTTGGGGAACGCATCGCCCATGGCCGCAGGTTGATGGAGATTACTTTTCTGCGCGATGGGAGCGGTCCATCTTTATGGAACCGGGGCGATACCGTTTTTCGGCAACAGGCGATGATGGCATCCGCGTTTGGGTGAATGATAAGCTCATCGTTGATGAGTGGTTTAACCAGATCGCCTCTACCCATCTTGGCTATTATGACGTGACTGGAGCGGGGGATGTGCATATCAAGGTGGAGTATTATGAAAATCAGCATGAAGCGATGGCACGGCTGACATGGGATCGGATATTTGGGTCAGATACGGTCGTTACCAACCATCTCTACACCCCCATCATTACCGGCTGGCGCGGTGAATACTTCAACAATCGCATCGCAGCCGGCATTCCCAATCTCGTGCGTGATGATGCCGCCATTGATTTTGATTGGGGCTTATACGCCCCCGCCACCCACTCCATCAATGCCGAAGGGTTTTCTGCCCGTTGGACACGGACGCTTGATCTGCCGGCTGGCATTTACCGCTTTACCACAACTACCGATGATGGCGTGCGCTTATACATCAACGATCTGCTGGTGATCAATCAATGGCGCAATCAAACGATAGATACCTCTCACACGGCCGATGTCCATCATCGCGGCGGCGCGATGCGGGTAAAGATGGAATACTTTGACGATGTGGGTTTGGCGGCGGCCAAGTTGGTCTGGGAAAAGGTGGGCGAAACGGCCGTGACTGCCGCCCCCGCCGCACCGCGCGGATTTTGGCGCGGCGAGTATTACGATAATAGCGTTTTAGCCTCCCAACCCGCCATCGTCCGTTATGATGTTGACCTCAACTTTGATTGGGGGACGGAATCGCCCGAACCGCAATACCTTGTGCGTGACGCTTTTTCTGTGCGCTGGACGGGAACACTCACTTTGCCCGCAGGTGAATACGAGTTCACGATGACAACGGATGATGGATCGCGGCTTTGGGTGAATGATCAAAAAATTATTGATAAATGGTTTAAACGGCCGTCCCAACCCTTCTCTGCCAAAATCACATTGCCCGGCGGCCCCGTCCCCGTCAAGATGGAGTATTTTAATGCGGAACATATCGCCATCGCCCGTTTGACGTGGGATAGGCTGGATGGGGAGATGCCGCCAAATCGGGGGATGGTGATTCCGGCGACGGGCGCGGGTAACGCCGTTTCGACAGCCGCCCCGTCCGCCCC
>WFSA01000132.1 GCA_015486215.1 Anaerolineae bacterium
TCAATCGGGTGACACTTTGGTCAACGATGGTAGGATGTTTGCCTTTTTTCCTCTTGCGTTTCTTTTTCATAAGCAGACCATACCACTATTCACCCTATCCTTACACCCTTTTGCCATAATTGGAATTGCTGCCCCATTTGTAAACGATTGGACAAAAAAGAACAGGTAAGATACCATCTTGTAGACTTGCCCACGTTCTAATGGAGCGGGTTGCCCCCATGATTAACAAAACGGGATGCACATTCAAGAAATTATCCAGCATTAATGCAACACATACCGATTTTGGCTTCTTTTTTTGTCGTATCATCCCATAGAGAGCAATAATTTGGATCAAACAGAGAGTTTTCTAAAAACATTAACTGAAACAGATGGTGTTTCTGGTTATGAAACTGAAATCCGTGCCCTATTGCTTCAATATATGGAGCCGTTGGGAACAGTAATTCAAGATAAACTTGGCAGCCTCATCTGCAAAAAAGGCAGTGACGGCCCCAAGGTGATGCTTGCTGGTCATATGGATGAAATCGGTTTTATGGTTTCTCATATCAGCAAGGATGGCTTTCTTAAATTCCAACAGCTTGGCGGCTGGTGGGACCAAGTCCTTCTTGGGCATCGCGTTGTGATAAAAACGCGCGATGGCGGCGTAGTTGGTGTAATTGGTGCCAAACCACCTCACCTGCTTCCCGCAAACGAACGTAAAAAGGTATTAGAAAAGAAAGATATGTACATTGATATTGGTGCATCATCTCGTGGTGAGGTTTCTATAATTGGTGTTCGTGTTGGCGATCCAGTTGTGCCACAAAGCGAATTTGTGGTGCTGGCTGGCGGCAAAACATATCTCTCTAAGGCGTTCGATAATCGGATTGGATGCGCGGCTGTCATTGATGTTTTGCGCCGCTATCAGGAAGAAGAGCATCCTAATCAGATTTATGGGGTGCAGACGGTAATGGAAGAGGTCGGCGTGCGCGGCGCAACAACGAGTGTGCGAGCAGTTGATCCTGATATTGCCATTGTGATTGAATCTGATATTGCTGGTGATGTGCCTGGCATTGATGATACGGTATCAGATGTAAAATTGGGCGGCGGCCCATCTATCGTTCTTTATGATGTGCGGATGATTCCTAATATCAAATTGCGTGATTTATTGATTGACACGGCCGCTTCCTTAGATATTCCTTTGCAATTCTCCGTAATGCCTGGCGGCTCGACTGATGGGGCTGCCATTCATTTACACGGAACAGGCGTACCGACCATCGTGGTTGGTGTGCCGGCTCGGCATATTCATAGTCATGGATCCATCATCCATCGTGATGATTATGATCGGGCAGTTCAATTGATAACGGCCGTTGTCGCCAAGTTAGACCGCGCAACGGTAGATGATTTAACGAAGTAGAATTCTTAACTCGTAGGAGGTTGGTGCATGGCAACCCTTGCCCCAGATTTCAAAAATATAGCTAATACACTCTTAGAACAGATCGAAGGGTTCACCCACGAAGTGAAAGCCCGTAGTGCTGGTACAGTAGATGCCGTTTATGACGGTGTTGCGCTGGTCACAGGCTTAGCCGACGCAGAGTCGGGTGAACTTGTCCAATTTAGCACTGGCGTGCTTGGTCTGGTTCTTGACTTGCAAGTCGACAGCGTTGGTGTCGTCATCATGGGTGACTACGCCGACATTCAATCAGGCGATGAAGTACGTTCAACTGGACAGATCGCCTCTGTTCCTGTTGGTGACGCATTGGTAGGGCGCGTTGTTGACGCATTAGGACAACCGATTGATGGCAAAGGGCCGATTGTAGCAACGGCCGTTCGCTCCATTCAACGCACAGCCCCTGGCGTTATCGAGCGTCGTGGTGTGGACACCCCTGTTCAAACAGGCATCCTCTCCATTGATGCGATGTTCCCCATCGGACGCGGACAGCGTGAATTGATCATTGGTGACCGTCAGACCGGCAAAACCGCCATCTGCCTTGATACCATCATCAATCAGAAAGGGCAGGATATGATTTGCATTTACGTTGCCATCGGGCAGCGTGCCGGTCAGATCGCGCAAGTTGTCAACACATTGGAAGAGCATGGCGCGATGGACTACACCATCGTCGTCGCCTCCAGTGCCGCCGACCCCGCCCCGATGCAATACTTTGCCCCCTACGCTGGTTGTGCGATGGGCGAAGAGTTCATGGATCGCGGGCAAGACGCGCTCGTCATTTACGACGACCTTTCCAAACATGCATGGGCTTACCGCCAAATGTCTCTGATTTTGCGCCGCCCACCCGGTCGTGAAGCGTACCCCGGCGACATCTTCTCCCTGCACAGCACCTTGCTTGAACGCTCCGTTCGTTTACGTGATGATTTCATCATTGTCGAAAAAGACACCGAAGTCACCGACGACACCAAGGGAGTTGACGGCAAAGTTTACTTCGGCAATCTTGACGAAGATCTGCTCGAAAAAGGGTTAGAAGCACTCGGCGACCCCGATCAAGAAAAATATAAAATCGCCAAACTGCCCAGTAGCGGCGGCTCTTTGACCGCATTGCCCATCATTGAAACCCTCTTGGGTGATGTATCTGCGTACATTCCCACCAATGTCATTTCCATCACCGACGGACAGATTTTCTTGGAAACGGACTTGTTCAACTCAGGACAACGGCCTGCTATTAACGCTGGTTTATCCGTTTCCCGCGTCGGCAGCTCGGCACAGAAAAAAGCGATGAGCAAGGGCGCGGGCAGTCTACGCTCCGACCTTTCCCAGTTCCGCGAATTGGCCGCTTTCGCCCAATTCGGCTCCGATTTAGATGCAGCCACCCAGCGTCAACTTTCGCGTGGTGAAAAATTGATGGAAATGTTGAAGCAGCCACAAAACAGCCCATGGTCATTACAACACCAAGTTGCCCTTGCCTACGCTGGCACGCGCGGCATGATTGATAACGTCAAGAAAGAAGACCTGAAAGAGTGGGGAACGGCTTACTTGCGCTATATGGACACCGTATTTACTGATTTGAGCAATAATCTGGCTACTGGTACATGGTCAGGTGACATTGAAGCTTCATTAAAACAATGTATTGTTGATTTCAATAAAAGCTGGGATTCACAATCTTAATTCAAATTTAATTAGATAGCGATACCACACTAATAAACATAGATTTATTCAAAAAAATCAATATTTATCTATGGTATCACTGTACCATATTTCTAAAGGAGTTTTTCTGTGGCTACAGAACGTGAACTCGCTAAACGCATAAAAAGTATCAAAAATATCTCGCAGGTGACGAGCGCGTTAGCGGCCGTTTCTGCATCAAAAGCGACCCGCGCTCAAAAGCAAGTGGTGGCGACTCGTGCTTATGCGGGAAAAGCTTTTGAGATTTTGAATAATCTGGCCTCACAGCCAGGCGTGGGTGCAAATGGGCATCCATTGCTGACTGTGCGGGATGAGATTAAGAAAACGGCCGTTATCCTCATCACTGGCGATCGCGGTTTGGCTGGCTCGTACAATAGTGCCATCGTTTCCCGTACCGAAAAATTCATCAACGCCGTTGATATGCCCGTCCAAATCATCACCATTGGACGCAAAGGACGCGACCTGATGATTCGACGCGGCTACGACGTGATCGCAACCTTTGACGGACTGCCCGGCAGCCCAACAGTCTTAGACATCATGGCTGTTGCCAATATTGTGACCGAAGATTATCTAGCCGGCAAACACGATCAAGTCTTCGTCGCCTTTACCAGTTTTGTGAATCTTGTGACAAGAATTCCAACAGTAAAGCAATTGCTGCCTTTACGGCCGTTAGACTTTGAAGGCATGGCACTATCTGAATATCTCAGTCAGCCAGACGCAGTTGGCGCAACAGGGCGCGTATACACATACGAACCCGGCCCCGAAGAACTGCTAAACAACATTGTTCCCCGATTTACACAATTACAAATCTATCAATCAGTTTTAGAAGCATTAGCCAGCGAGCATAGCGCACGCATGGTAGCGATGAACAACGCCACCGATAACGCCGGCGAACTGGTTGAACTGTTGACATTAGAAAGAAATAAAGCACGTCAAGCAACAATCACCAGTGAAATTTTGGACATTGTTGGCGGGGCGGAAGCATTAGCAAATTAAAGATTGACAGGCACATTATAAAATGTGTCATTACTCAATTTGGAGGATTTTATGGCTACAGGCAAGATTAGTGCAATTCGCGGCGTTGTCGTGGATGTGCAATTCCCGAAAGAAGGTTTGCCTACAATTTACGAAGCAGTAGAAGTTAAACATCGGGACAGAATATTAGTTCTCGAAGTTCAACAGCATCTTGGCAGCGGCATCGTGCGTACCGTGGCGATGGGATCAACAGACGGCCTCTCTCGCGGGCTGGACGTTGTTGCCACAGGTGAACCAATCATGGTTCCCGTCGGCCCCGTCACATTGGGACGCATTTTTGATGTCACAGGCAAGGCGATTGATGGCGGTGAAACACCAGAAGCAGAAATTCGCTACCCTATTCACCGCCCCGCCCCCGCATTCCAAGAGCAAAGCACCATTACCGAAACATTTGAAACAGGCTTGAAAGTCGTCGATCTCATCGCTCCCTTCATCAAAGGCGGCAAGACGGGTATCTATGGCGGGGCAGGTGTTGGCAAGACAGTCACCATCGCTGAGTTGATCCGCTCCGTCGCCCAAGAGCATGAGGGAGTCTCCATTTTTGCTGGTGTTGGTGAGCGTACCCGTGAAGGAACAGACCTCTACTACGAAATGCAAGAGTACGGCGTGCAAGATTCCGTAGCGATGGTTTTCGGGCAGATGAATGAAACGCCCGGTGTCCGTTTGCGTATTGCATTGACTGGTTTGGCAATGGCTGAATACTTCCGTGACGAAGGGCGCGATGTACTGCTCTTTATTGATAATATCTTCCGCTACGTTTTGGCTGGTTCTGAGATGTCGGCACTGCTCGGCCGTATGCCTAGTGCAGTTGGCTATCAACCCACATTGGCCTCTGAAATGGGCGCGTTACAAGAGCGTATTACCTCCACAAAACGGGGATCCATCACCTCCATGCAAGCGATTTATGTGCCTGCCGATGACTATTCCGATCCTGCACCAGTAGCAACCTTTGCTCACTTGGATGCTGTGCTAACATTAGATCGCGGCGTATTTGCCAAAGGTGTTTTCCCAGCTGTGGATCCGCTGGCATCATCCAGCCGTGCGTTGCAGCCCGATGTTGTTGGCGAAGAGCATTATCGCACCGCCAGTGAAGTTAAGCAGATTTTGCAGAAATATAATGATCTGCAAGACATCATCGCCATTTTGGGTATTGATGAGTTGAGCGAAGATGATAAATTGCTGGTTGCCCGCGCCCGTAAAGTTGAGCGTTTCTTGGGACAACCGATGTTTGTGGCTGAAAAATTCCATGGCTTAAAGGGAAAATATGTGCAAACCCGTGATACAGTGCGCGGTTTCCGTGAAATTTTGGACGGCAAGCATGACGCATTGCCAGAGCAAGCATTTTACATGGTCGGCACAATTGAGGACGCTATAGAAAAAGCGGCCGCAATGGCAGCCGATATTTAATCAATAAAAATAAAATTAACGGATAAATAAGCGTGTATCGTCTATGCTAACTTTCTGTCTTTGCAGAAATAAGAAGGTGTTAGACGAGAACATGCTCATTTATTTGTTATTGGTAGGTGTAATATGCCAGTCCAATGTGATATTGTGACACAAGAAAAATCCGTTTTCTCTGGCGAAGTGGAATCTATCAGTTTGCCGGGATCAGAAGGGCGTATGGGTGTTTTACCCAATCACTCGCCGTTGCTGACTACGCTGACGTATGGCGAAATTATCATTCACCTTGAAGGTGGCAAAGATAGCTATTACGCTATTGGCGGCGGCTTTGCTGAAATACAGCCAGACAAAATTATCATTTTGGCCGATTCTGCAGAAGAAGCCGCTGATATCAACATCGAGCGTGCCGAAAAAGCACGTAAACGGGCAGAGAAGTTTATGGCCGTAGGTGTGCCAGAAGACCCAGAACATTATTCGCAGATTCGGGCATCATTATCGCGGGCGAAGATCCGCCTTGATGTTGCTCATCGCCGCCACCGCAGATCCGCTCTCCCCACAGGGCGCGGAAGTGCTATAGAAGCATAATGATTGATGAGAAGTGATGGCAAGTCCATCATTTTTCATTTAGTATCTGTCTATGTCTTTTTTTACCCCTCATATTGCGATTGATTTAGGCACTGTCAATGTCCTTGTACATGATCAAGGGCGCGGCGTTGTGCTGCAAGAGCCATCTATGGTGGCGATCAACGAGCATAACGGCAAAACGGTTATCGTTGAGGTTGGCCGCGCAGCTAAAGAGATGTACGGCCGTGCGCCTGAACATATTGAAGTGATGCGCCCCTTGCGTGACGGCGTTATTGCCGACTATTTTGTGACGCAAGGGATGTTGGAGTATTTTATCCGCAAGGTGACGGGGCGTTTTCGTCTGCGGAAGCCTGTCGTGATGATTAGTGTGCCATATGGTGTGACCAGTGTGGAGCGGCGGGCGGTACGCGAGGCGGCATTGGCTGCTGGAGCGCGTGAAGTGCGCTTGATTCCTGAGCCGCTGGCCTCCGCTATTGGGGCAGGGTTGCCCGTAGGTACACCGACGGGCAATATGGTTGTTGATTTAGGCGGCGGATCATCAGAAGCGGCCGTTGTCTCCATGAACGGTATTGTCTGTGCTGAATCGGTACGGGTCGCTGGGGTTCATCTGGACGAAGCACTTATAAGCTATGTACGGAAAAAGTATAATATTTTAATTGGTGAGCCGACTGCTGAGGCGATAAAAATCAAAATTGGTGCGGCCGTTGAACTAAAAAACGATTTAGAGATGCAGGTTCAAGGTCGTGACCAAGTATCAGGCTTGCCCAAAACATTCTCACTCCGTTCCAGTGAGGTTGTGGAAGCGTTTAACGAGCCGTTGGCCGCGATCATATCCGTTGTGCAAGCCGTTTTAGCAAAAACACCGCCTGAATTAGCTTCTGATATTATTGATCGGGGGATGGTTTTGACTGGCGGTGTTGCCTTACTACGCGAGATTGATACATTATTTACACGGCAATCAGGCGTTCCTGCTTACGTGGCTGATAACCCGTTGGCATGTACAGCGTTGGGCGCGGGCAAGGCGTTGGACGAATTGCCGAGATTGCAACGGAGTTTGCCAGATTTGTAGTACCTTATCAGTGATATTCTTGTACCATGCACAAGAAATGATCCGCTGATTTCGCCGATGTCAATCTGCAAAATCTGTGGATCGCTCTTTCCTAGTACACACTGGCGGAAGTTCTCCGACAATTATCGTAGGTCAATTTTGTAAAATTGACCGTGCAATTTTACAAAATTGCACTACAGAAAACCCTGAAGAACTAGGCCAAGCAGTACTAGCTAGGTTGCAACCTCCAAATCGCAATGTTAAATCCCAAATTTATACCATTTTTAGCAACCCTATAATTGACATAACATGTGAATTGAGGGAAATTTATACGTTATGATTGGGGTGTGTTTCATTTCAGTAGAAGTGATAGTCACGGGGCGCATAGTTTCGGGTAAATTAAGTCCGTTTGCCCCGTGACAATCACTTTGGTTCAACTCATTTGAAACACACCCTTATGA
>WFSA01000133.1 GCA_015486215.1 Anaerolineae bacterium
ATATATCATTGACAAACTTGAGCCAGACTGTACTAGTACACGCTGGCGGAAGTCTTTGTATCTTATTTGTTGCGGGAATCAGAATTCCCGCAACTCCCATCAGATAGGTATCGGGAATTCCGATTCCCGATACAGACGGCGTATATCATCTAAGAACTTAGGCCAAGTTGTACTAGGGCGATTACAACCTCCGAAATTGGCCACTGATTGTACAGATGAACACAGATAAAAAGAGCAAAATCAGTGAAATCAGCGTAATCAGTGTCCAATTTCAAAACAAGATCAACTCAATTTTCTGTAAGGCCATTCCGATTCCCGATACAGGCATGATATATCATTGACAAACTGATTTATTGAGAAGATACACTTACCCGTTTGCAATATCGTCATTTTGACCATAGAGGGAACTCTTGGCTCTTCAAGGTTTTTCCATGAAATCGTCATGCGTAGGGGCGTACCCTTGTGGTCGCCCTCAACTGGGCAGGCACAAGGCCGCACCCCTAAGCGCATAACCACGAGAGTTGCCGCAGAACCGAAGGGATGACCATCCCCAATTTCTTAGGAACGAGGGGGGCGCATCCATTAGTTAGGGGAGAGAACATTTTATACACTTATTTACCACAAAGGCACAAAGAACACGAAGGTTTTCTTGTTTTTTTTCGTGTCTTCGTGGTGAAATATTAGAAAATTGTAGTCGCTGAAATGTTACCCCCTAAGTTTTGTATGCGCCCGAACGAGGGTTTATTTAACTACCAAAGTTGTCATTCCTTAGCCGTATAAATCAAGTGACTGTCACTTCTACTAAAATAGAGAAGTTGAAGAAGCAAGCTCCAGAGAGCGTTAATGGTTACAAATAATCGCGCAAGTCACCGCTGCGGCTGGGGTGACGCAATTTGCGTAATGCTTTAGCTTCAATTTGGCGGATGCGTTCACGAGTGACCCCAAATTCGTTGCCAACTTGTTCTAGGGTGCGGTTTTCGCCGCTGGTTAAGCCGAAACGCATGTCCAGCACGTTTTGCTCACGCTCGCTGAGGAAGCTAAGGACGTTCCGTATCTGCTCGCGCAATAATTGCTGCGAAGCCGCATTGCTGGGTGCTTCCGCTTTGTCATCTTCGATGAAATCGCCTAACTCGGTTGCGTCGTCTCCGTCACCTACGGGGCTTTCCAAAGAGATTGGATCAAGTGAGATGCGGGTAATGTACCGTATTTTCTTGATCGCTTGCTCCCACTCTCTTTTTAGACGGGCGGAGAGTTCTTCGTTATTTTTTAGGGCATTTTTGATCGCTGTCCGATCTTCTTCTTCTATAAAACCAACTTCTAGGGCTAACTCTTTTGGCTTGGGGTCTCGTCCCAGCTCTTGAATCATGCCCAACCGTATGCGGTTGACTTTATTGATAGTCTCATACATATGTACGGGGATGCGGATGGTGCGCGATTGGTCGGCGATGGAGCGGCTTACGGCTTGCCGAATCCACCATGTAGCGTAGGTGCTGAATTTGTATCCTTTGGTGTGATCGAATTTGGTGACGGCACGCAATAGGCCGACATTGCCTTCTTGTATCAAATCGAGCAGGTGAATGCCGCGCCCGATGTACCGTTTGGCGACGCTGACGACGAGACGCAGATTGGCGCGGGTGAGGTTGTCGCGGGCTTCTTCGGCGAGGTGGTGAACCATGTATTCGTTATATTGCAGGGAGGAGGCGTTGTCGTCTAACCATTGGTCAAAGGTGGTGAGGGTGGGTAAACGGCCGTTTTGCTCATAATATCCAGCTATCCGTTCTAATATCAACGGGGGAATAAGGTAAACGGCCGTGAATAGATCGAATAGATGGTTCGCCAGTCTGCTCCACCGATCATCATGCCCCCATCGCCCTTTCTTGAGGTATTGACGAACGTATGACCCTTCCCCCTCGCGCCAATTTTGGCGTAATTGATTGCATTCCTCTATGAGGCGCAGTAGATCAAGTTTGGCCTCTACATTTAAGAGAGCGGTGTCAATCGTGACTTGGGCGCATAGATCGAGGATATTTGTGTAATTTGCATTCATCGCCATTTTTGGCACATCATTTGGCTCAATCGACTCATCTACCCCATCGTGCAGCTGTTCAAGCTGAACTGCGCCCGCTATTTGGGTGGAGAGCCACACCTCTTGCCGTTGTTTTAACAGCGGCACGCGCCCAATTTCTTTAAGGTAGGTGTGAACGGGATCATTTTGTGATTTATTGCCTAGATAGGATGGTTGCAACTCAGGATCGTCTTGATTTCCCAGCATGCGGGAGGAGGTGTTATCGGTGGTTTCGGTAGAGCCGTCGGGCAGGATGATGCGGATGCGTAAACTTTTCAGCCGTTCGTAAAACAGTGCCGCTTGCTCATCGCTGACGGCCGAAAGGATAGCATCTACGTCATCTTTTTCGATTGTGCGTGTGCGGCGTGCCTCTTTGACGATCTCTTCGAGGTCAAGGGAGACTGCTTGTTCGATATTGTCCAAATTTATGCTGTCTGTATCAGAATTCATAGGAGCGGCGGAGCGGTAAAATCTTCACAACTCGGCTTTTGTAATGAGCTAAGCAGGTTGCTCTTTAATGGCTGTTTGCGGTTGATAAATTGCTTTTTGCGCGGTTTAATTTTAACATCCGCATCATCAATGTGTTCATTTCTAAGGCAGACACGTCGCCGTCCTCTTGGTGCGGCGTGCTGTGCATAGATTGGATTTCTTGTATCAGTTGTTTTACTTTTGCCAGCCGCCAATCGCATATGGACATTGTTAATTTGTCGGCCAGCCGATTAGCATCAATTTTCTGTTCGCTGTCTGCTTTTTTATCCGCAGCCTGCTGGATGGTTTGAATGCGATTTAGAAGCGACTCGCTTAGAGTATCATATAATTCGTCAATGGTTGCAACTGTATTTGTCATGTTATGCTCATGCAGATGAGTATATAAAGCTTTATCTTCTGCTCGGGTAAAATCATTTGCATGAACAGGGTTCAAATCTATCCTTTTGAGCTTATGATCGATTTGCGCCATGAGGGGAGGATGGCGAAAACATTGACGCAGGTAATTTTTTTCGCGGATGATGGATTGAAGCGATGTGCGTCCTAAAATGGTGCCGACAACGGTCGTTTCTTCTCCAATTCCTCTGCTCATCTCCCAATCCGTATCGTCATCAGGCATTGGCGGGGGGACGAAATCGTCCCAATCGGGCGGCATATCGGGG
>WFSA01000134.1 GCA_015486215.1 Anaerolineae bacterium
CCCCCGCCCTCCCGTCAATCCATTTTGGAAAAGCCCGTTATTTGTGCCTATTGTTGTTATCTTTATCTTAATCGCCAGCCTCAACTGGATGGCCGCCACGTATACCGATTGGCTCTGGTTTAGCGAGCAAAATTATCAATCCATTTGGTTCAAACAGTGGGCGATTGAATTGGGCGCGTTTATTGTTTTCTTCTTGATTGCCGCCGTTACTTTTGTTGGCAATTGGCTTTTTGCCCGTAAGCGTGCTATTGCCCAAGCGACCCCGTACAGTCTTAATTTACTCAAAGAGGTCGCCGGGCTGAAATGGGTATTTGTTCTGGGCGGACTGTTTTTGTCCTTTATGTTTGCCAGCGGCGGCGCATCCCAATGGGAAGCACTCTTGCGTTATGTCAACCGTGTAGATTACGGCGCGGTCGATCCCTCTTTTGGCAAAGAGATCAGCTTTTACCTGTTTGAATTGCCGATTTATAACTTTTTGCAAGGGTGGTTGATTTCATTGCTGTTTATGGCTTTACTGGGAACGGCCGTTATCTACTCCCTCAACTATCTGCCCGATTTGCAGCAGAGACGATGGCGACCGCAAAACCTTCCCCCCCTGCGTCAGCATGTCGCCCTGCTTGGCGGTTTTGTCTTGCTACTGTGGGCGGCGGGATATTGGCTCGATGTATACAAATTGCTTTTCTCGGCGCGGGGCGTGGTGTATGGAGCCAGTTATACCGACATGCACGCCAATTTGCTCGCTTTGCGGGTGCAGATGGTGCTCGTCATCTTGGCCGCTTTTGCCCTCTTTTATAATGTAATCAAACTTGACCTGCGTCCCATCGCTCTGTTGGGCGGCTTGTGGATTGCGGCGATCTTTTTGCTCGGCGGTGTATGGGCGGGCGTTCAGCAGCGGTATGTTGTTGAGCCGAACGAGTTGGTCAAAGAGAAGCCGTACATTCAAAATAATATCGAATATACGCGCATGGCGTTCGATTTGGATAGGATTGAAACACGGCCGTTTAACAATATCCAACCCCTCTCCCAATCCGATCTGACCGATAACGAAAGCACGATGAAAAATATTCGCCTCTGGGATTACCGTCCCTTGCGCGACACTTACGAGCAACTGCAAGCGTTGCGCCCCTACTACCAATTCGGCGAACTGGATATTGATCGGTACGAGATTGACGGTGAAGAGCGGCAAGTGATGCTCGGCACGCGCGAACTGGATAAAGTCAACTTGCCCGCCGATACGTGGATCAATCGTAATTTGGAATATACACACGGGTACGGGCTGGTGATGAATCCTGTTAATCGTGTGACAAAAGACGGCCGTCCTGAATTTTTTATCAAGGATTTGCCCCCGCAAAGTGACATCGAACTAGAAGTCACCCGCTCCGAAATCTATTATGGGGAGATGGACGGCTCAACCGTTTTTGTCAACAGCAATCATAAAGAGTTCGACTACCCGACTGGAGCCAACAATGCGTATAGTAATTATGCAGGGTCGGGTGGCGTGCTACTTGACAGTTTTTTCAAGCGGCTGATCTTCGCCTTCCACCGTGCTGACATCAATATCTTGCTCAGCGATGATATTGATAGCGGCACACGCATCCAATATCATCGTCAAATTATGGAACGGGTGCAGAAAGTCACCCCGTTTTTGACCTTAGAAGATGATCCGTATATTGTGGTGACCGACGACGGCCGTTTGATCTGGATGCTCGATGCGTACACCAAAAGCTCCTACTTCCCCTACGCCACCCCCGCAGATGTTGGCCGTTACAACTACATTCGCAACGCCGTCAAAATCACCATCGACGCATATAATGGGGATGTCACCTACTATATCGCCGACGACGAAGACCCCATCATCCAAACATACGCCGCCGCCTTCCCCACGCTGTTCCATCCGCTCGCCGATATGCCAGCCGATTTGCAACGCCATCTGCGCTATCCCGAAGGATTATTCCTCAGCCAAATGGCGCAATACACCACCTATCACATGACCGACGTGCGCGTCTTCTACAACAAAGAGGACAAGTGGATTTTCCCAATGGAACTGTTTGAGGAGACAGAGCAGTTGATGGAACCGTATTACGTCACGATGGCTTTGCCCGGCGAAGAGGAGGCCGAATATCTGCTCATTTTGCCGTTCACACCAGCAGGCAAACAAAATATGATCTCGTGGGCATCTGTCCGCAATAGTCCAGAACATTATGGCGAGATGATTGTGTACGAATTACCCAAACAAGAATTAGTTTATGGACCAATGCAAATTGAAGGGCGAATAGATCAAGAGCCGACCATTTCGCAGCAATTCTCGTTATGGAATCAACGCGGATCAAGCATCATTCGCGGCAATTTGCTCGTTATTCCAATGAATAACAGCTTCCTCTATGTTGAACCGATCTACTTGCGTGCGGATACAAGCGGCTTGCCTGAACTCAAGCGAGTCATCGTCGCCAGCAGTAGCGAGGTGACGATGGCGATAACGCTGGATGAAGCTATTGCCAGCCTCCTGAGCGGCACGCCGATTGAGGAGGTCATCTCTAATGCCAATGTAGAGAGCGGCGATGAGGGCACCGCTGACAGCGGCGGCTCCGACAGCGACACGGGCGCAGTGCCGTTGCCTGCCGCCGACCGCGACGCGCTTATCATCTCCGCCAACGCCCACCTGGCGGCCGCTGAAGCCGCCCAACAAGCAGGCGACTGGGCGACGTATGGTGCGGAACTGGACGCTTTGCGGGCTGATTTAGAACAATTATTAACAATGAATAATGAATAATGGAGAATAACCCATTATCCATTATCAATTACCCATTATGAATGCACACTTTAAATGTTTTCGGGGTTGCCCCGGTGAGTACTCGATTTACGATGTTATGTATACCTGCCCTCATTGCGGCGGATTGTTGGAAGTTCAGCATGATATTGATGCGCTGCGAGAGCGGTCTGGGGAGGAGTGGAAGGCGTTGATAGACGGCCGTTCCTCCTCCCACACCCATCCTTACGGTAGCGGCGTATGGGGGATGAAAGAGTTCATCGCCCCCGATTTGCGCGATGAAAATATCATCAGCATGTATGAAGGGAATACGAATCTGTTCAACGCCCGACGGCTTGGTGAGCAAATCGGCCTGCCTGATTTGTGGGTCAAACTGAGCGGCAATAGCCACACGGGCAGCTTCAAAGATTTGGGCATGACGGTTCTCGTCAGCATCGTCAAGCAGATATTGGCGAATGGGGACAGCCCTGTGAAAGCGGTCGCTGCCGCCAGCACAGGAGATACATCGGCGGCTTTAGCGGCATATGCAGCGGCGGCGGGCATCCCGTCCATCGTCTTTTTGCCGCAGGATAAAGTGTCACCGGCGCAGCTCATCCAGCCCATCGCCAACGGCGCACAAGTGTTGGCGTTGGACACCGATTTTGACGGCTGTATGCAGATTGTGAAAGCATTGACGCAGGATAGCAGCATCTATCTTGCCAATTCGATGAACAGTTTGCGCGTCGAAGGGCAGAAAACGGTCGGTATTGAGATTGCCAAGCAGTTTAATTGGGAATTGCCCGATTGGATCGTTATGCCGTCGGGCAATTTGGGCAATATCAGTGCGTTGTACAAAGGGTTGAAGCTGATGATGGCGTTGGGCATGACCGACAAAATGCCGCGCTTGGTAGCGGCGCAAACTGCTAAAGCGAATCCGCTCTATCGCAGCGCACAAGCCGGCTTTGAGGGCAAAATCACGGTAACGGCGCAGACGACGCTTGCATCGGCGATCCAGATTGGCGATCCTGTCAGTTATGAGAAGGCGGTGGCGGCAATTAAGGGGAGTGACGGCCGTGTTGAGCAAGCGACCGAAGATGAGTTAGCCAACGCCTCAGCGATGGCTGACCGCACGGGGCTGTACACCTGTCCGCATACGGGCACAGCGTTAGCGGTGCTGTTCAAATTGGTAGACGAAGGGGTCATCCGCTCAGATGAGCGTGTCATCATCATCAGCACCGCACACGGGTTGAAATTCACACCGTTCAAGCTGGGTTATCATCAAAGTGCATTGGACGAAGTGATCGCTCGTCACGCCAACCCGCCCATCAACCTTCCCGCCGACCTCAATGCGGTGAAAGCAGCGATTGCGGCGCGGGTATGATAGATGAGGGTAGCAGCTTTAGGTGACAGGCACTTTAGCAGGTGACTGTCACCTGAAATTCAACCTATCCTTGCCATGCAGACGTTCTAGCATACGATCTGATGATTGTCAGATGGTCGTCATGTTGCACGTAATCTAGGTCATCTGTCTCAATAGTGAGAACGGGGCAAAGAGAAAAACGGCCGATCCATGCATCATACAGCCTGTTTAATTGATCTAAATACGCATCACTAATTGATTGCTCATACGGTCGTCTGCATTGGTTGATACGGCGGCGCAATGTTGCTGTAGAGGCGCGTAAATATAGGATCATATGTGGCGGCTGCAATAGGTCAGATAAAGTATGATACAGGTTTGAGTATGTGTTCCAATCATTTTGGCTCAAAGCGTCCTGTAATAATAGATTACGGGCAAATATCTCAGCATCTTCATATACACTGCGATGGGTGCATTCCCAAAGTATGATATGTCAATAAATGGACTAAATACACTTTATTTAAGAACAAACACGACGATTTTTTCCTGATATGGCTTAAATTTAACCACGAAGACACAAAGATCACGAAGTAACTTTTATTATCAATATGTCACACTATGGGAATGCACCCCACTGCGATCCTGAATGACAGAACTATTTTCTTGCAATAGTTGATGATGCTGTTGTAGGCGTTGTGACAAGAAAAATATCTGTGAGTGGAAGCTCTAATTGCCCATATCATGTATCTTCTCAATAAATCGTGGACAAGAGTTGACAAATTTCATCAGCACTTTATTTTACACGAGTATCATTAGGAAAATTTGTCAAGTCTCCCCAGAATACTGAGAAGATACCATATCATATCATCATAAAAATCAGCTAAATAGGGGTTTTCGGTAACGCCTGCGTAGAACGGTATCCAGCCCAACTTTTGTGCCAGTAATGTGGTCAATGTAGATTTGCCGACATCGATATTGCCAGCAATGGTGATGAAATGATTGTTCATAATCTGCGGATTATTCTTTTCTGGTTCATCTAGATTAGGATGAGGGAGGAATCGGCGCGGTAGAGTTTACAATGAAAGCTGAGGCCGAAAATTGGCAGCAGGGTAAGGAACGAGGGTTTATTTAATTACCAAAGTTGTCGTTCCCGCGCAGGTTACAGTGAATTAATTACTTATTTAAATTTAGAAATGACCTTATACACAAGGTATTATATCCTATTTGAGGCTAATTCACTGTAACGCAGGCGGGAATCCACTGCTCTTAAAAAGTATGGATTCCTGTTTTTGCGGGAATGACAAATCGTTAAGTTTACGACCATGATAACCAGAGAAATCAATGTTAATTAGCAGCCTGCAAAACGGCCGTATAAAAAATATCATCAAACTATCTAATCGGCGTGGACGGGACAGCCAGCAGTTGACTGTTGTCGAAGGCGGGCGCGAAGTGGAGCGGGCGTTGGACAATGGCATCGTGCCGCGTGAAGCGTTTATTTGTGCCGCGCTGACAGGGAGTGAGTCAGAAAAGGCGGTTTCCCTCTTGCATAAAATGAGCGACGCGGGGCGGGTCGATCTGTATCATGTCACCCCTGCCGTTTTTCAGAAAATGGCGTATCGCGGGCAGAGCGGCGGAGTGTTAATGAGCGTGCCGTATTGGGGACGGCCGTTGTCCCACTTAGACAATCCCTCCTTCGTAACCGTCATTGAAGGGGCAGAGAAGCCGGGTAATTTGGGCGCGATTTTGCGTACAGCCGACGCGGCGGGCGTGGATGCGGTCATTTTATGCGGCACGGGAACGGATATGTACAATCCCAATGTGATTCGTGCCAGCTTGGGTGCAGTTTTTTCGGTGCCAGTGGCGAGGGCGGAGGGAACGGCCGTTCTCGATTGGCTGCGTGAAAACAGATTCAAAATCATCGCGGCCACACCTGCGGCTGAACAGCTGTATTATGCGGTGGACATGGGGGGGAAAACGGCCGTTGTCATGGGCAGCGAAGCGGATGGGTTGACCGATCAATGGCTGCAAGCGGCTGATACACAAGTCATCATCCCCATGTACGGCATCGTAGACAGCCTAAACCTATCCGTCTCAACCGCATTGCTACTGTACGAAGTGGTACGACAAAGAGCATACACGGGTTGATTTGTACACGGATTGCACAGATGAACACAGATAGAAAGATGAAAATCAGTGAAATCAGTGTGCTCGGTGTTCGATTTCAAAACAAGACCAACTCAATTTTCCGTAAAAGATGAAAATGCAATCACCCTATGGGGAGTAATAGTTCAATACTTCGGGGTAAGTATAACAAATCAAGAAAGGAACAAATTACGTCAGTCGAGCCAATCTGTTCTTTTCCAAATCTGCTGTACTCATGTCTCTATTTTTTTGAGAAGATATTATGGGAATAGTAAAATTAAAGGTGATAGAAATATCCATCGTGTTATAATCTGGTCTGGCTTTGAGAATAGGATTCAAAAATAGAGGCCGCTCATATTAAATAATATAAGACAGAGTACAGGTTAGCCGTATACCATACTATTTTTAGCGATACTTACACGCTAAAAAAGGTGAGAAGATGCGGGTCGAAATAAAAGAGGAAAATTATGATAAACGGTTGGGAATGGGTCATTATTTTGGTTGTTGTGCTATTGGTTTTCGGCGTAGGCCGTATCAGCAAATTAGGCAGCGAACTGGGCAAAGGTGTCAGCGCGTTCCGTGATGGGATCAAAGAGTCCAGCAGTGATAATGAAACAGTTGACGAATCAGAAGAGAATGAATGATAAATAATTGATAATGGATACCTTTCCATTATCAATTATCAATTATCAATTATTCCATATGGATAGTGTTTTTAACATCGGCGGGCCAGAATTAGTTTTTATCTTGCTTTTGGCAGGTATTGTTATGGGTCCGCAGCGTATTCAAAAAGTTGCCCGTTGGCTGGGACGCATGACAGTGCAATTGCAGAATATTTCGCGCGGCTTTGCGCGGCAGCTTAATGCTGAGTTAGCGGCCGTTGATGAAGGCGGCGAATTGAAAGGCTCTTTTGATGAAATCAAAGAGTTGCGCCGTCAATTAACAGATTTGAAAAAAGAGATTACATCTGTCGTTGTATCCCCGATGAAAGAAGTGGAAAGTACGATGAGTGAAACACGGTCGATATTGAATGATAGTATGAAGCCGCCGAATTTGGATACGGATGATAAAGGGAAAGAAGAGAGTGAAGATGGGGACGTGTTGGTAGATGATGGGGAAACGGCCGTTATCATCCCTTCCCCCC
>WFSA01000135.1 GCA_015486215.1 Anaerolineae bacterium
ATCAGATAGGTATCGGGAATTCCGATTCCCGATACAGGCGGCGTATATCATCTAAGAACTTAGGCCAAGTTATACTAGGGCGATTGCAACCTCGCCTTAATTCGTGATCGGGATCGTTTTCGTGATCGAAAATCGAAAAAAACCGATCACGAAAACGATCACGACAATCATAACGCATAAATTCCCCGCAATTCACATGTTATGTCAATTGCAGATCTGCTAAAAACGGTATAAATTTGGAATTTAACAGTGCGATTTGGAGGTTGCAATCGCCCCATAACTGTACTTGCAGAGAGGGAAGAATCAATTAACTGTTTTACAATTAAGTTGCATTGTGTGTAACGGCCGTATAAAACAAAGATATGATGGAGGATGGCGGGGGGAAATGACCCATTCTGATGCCCAAAAACACCAGTGAACCATAAAAAAAGAGGTATGTGTTTGACACACATACCTCTTTTTTATTTGGTTATGGAATCCTATTCCCCTTGCAAACGGGGTAAAAATATATCTTATGAGCTTTCACCAAGATAATTCAAATAGGCTGCTTCATTGAAGCCGTGCCATGTTTGGATTTTTTTGCGGAAGCTGTCCCACTCTTTGAAAATCGCGGCAAAGTCGCCATCTTTTTGGATCAAATCATCATACAAGGAGAAGGAAGCGTCCCGTGCGGCATCCAATACTTCTTTAGAGAAAGGACGCATTTCGATGTCGGCCTCTTCTTGAATTTGAATCAAGGCTTCACTGTTCTTGGCATCATATCGTGCTAACATGCCCATATTGGCTTCAACGGCCGCCGATTGAATAGCCGCTTGATACTCTTCTGGTAATTTTTTGTATTCATCCAGATTGATTTGAACTTCCAATGAGGGACCTGGTTCCCACCATCCAGGATAGTAGTAATACTTGGTAACAGTGTGGAAACCCATCTTTTGATCATCATACGGACCAACCCATTCAGTTGCATCAATTGCGCCAGTCTGCAATGCTTGGAAAATTTCGCCGCCAGGCAGCACCTGCACTGTCGCGCCTAATTTGTCCATGACCTGTCCGCCAAGACCGGGAATACGCATTTTGAGACCTTTGATATCTTCAGGAGTGTTGATCTCTTTGTTGTACCAACCGCCCATTTGGGCACCCGTGTTACCAGCGGGAAATTGGATTACGTTGAATTTATCGGCGTAAAAATCTTGCATCAATTGCAATCCGCCATGTTCATATAGCCACGCATTCTGCTGACGTGCTGTCAGACCAAAGGGTAAGGCGGTGCCAAAAGCTGTCGCTGGGCTTTTACCGATATAGTAATAGGATGCTGTATGGCCGATTGGCACTGCGCCTTGCTCTACGACGTTCAAGACTTCTAAACCACCAGCTAATTCGCCAGCCGCACGGGGGGTAATTTGAAATTTACCGCCAGTGATTGCACCAACGCGGGCGGCAAATATCTCTGCACCGCCAAAAATGGTGTCAAGGGATAGCGGCCAGCTTGTTGCGATCTCCCAATTGATTTCAGGAAGACCTGAATCTTGAGCTATAGCCTCTTGTACTTCATTGGCTGTTTCTGCTGCTGCGCTGGCTGCGGTTGGAGCAGCCTCTTCTTCGCCGCTGGCACAGCCGACAGCTCCGATCAGAGCTGCGCCTGCTGCTCCTTTCGTTGCCATTGATAAAAACTCTCTTCTTTTCATTGTATTTGCCTCCTTCTAAAGGTTTGTTTGTGCAACATTTTCGCCAATTTCTTAAAATGAACTTGCAATTCATGCGAAGGCAAGAATTTATCTATTTTTATACAGGTGAATTCTTGCATGTGCAGGAATAATACAGGTAAATCCTGCCAAAATATGTTTCGAGGAAGATGTTGTCAGTAAAATAAGGTTTTTGATGATTAGGATTCCGTTCCTTAGTGCAACATTGTAATAGGAAGATGAGTATGTTGCAATGGAAAGAGGGAAAGAAGTAGGGCGATTGCAACCTCGCCTTAATTCGTGATCGTGATCGTTTTCGTGATCGAAAATCGAAAAAACCAATCACGAGAACGATCACGACAATCATAACGTATAAATTCTCCGCAATTCACATGTTATGTCAATTGCGGAGATGCTAAGGGAAGGTTCGTTTTTAACTTTGGACTTTCAGGTGACAGGCACTTGGCAAGTGCCTGTCACCTTGGCCACAGTTATTTACGAGTTTTCCCTAAGAGCGGTGCAAATTTGGAATTTAACAGTGCGATTTGGAGGTTGCAATCGCCCTAGGGAAAGAAGTGACTAGTGAAGGGAGGCAGAGGGATCGTTTTGAGTATTGAGCGACAGGGCCGAAACGGCCGTCAATCCCCATCAATCTGTACATGATTATCAATATTATTGGCTAATTTGCGGCTTAATTCGGCGCGGGTGGGGTTGCCGAGAAAGAGGATACGGCCGTTTAACAGATATGTCGGCGTGGCAAAAACGACATCGGGCGGGGGAGTGTGCTGTATATCTTGCAATTTCATCTGCACAGCAGGGAAATGTTGCTGTACATCGGCAACAATACGTCCCGCTTCGGCGCATGACCAGCATCCTTCTTTCACATAGATTTCAAGTATCATGTGGAGATAATACTGTAAACGGCCGTTTGCCGGCGTAATGTTAATTACATAGTACCTCATCAGTAATATTCTTGTACCATGTACAAGAAATTGTCCGAGGGATCCCGCTAAAGCAGGCCATTGATCGCAGTTTTAACGCGCTTTACTTCTTTTCTAAACTAAGCATTAATTTTTCTGATAACTCAGCCATTTCCCTATCGTTAGACTCCTCAAAAATAGAGGCTGCCCGTTCAGCGGCGGGTAGTGCGCGCGCCCATTTTTCCTGCTGATAGGCGACAAGAGCGAACTTATACGATGCCCACGCGATAGATTTGTTGTTTTTGCCGGAATGGGCGGCATCAAACTCCTCTGCATCCTTTAATGCACGTTTACTCGTGCGATACGCTTGCCATCCTTTGCCAGACGCTTGATAAGCTAACGCCATATCGCCCCGTGCCATCGCTTGCAACGCTTTGTCATCCATCTTTTGGGCTAAAGAAAGTGCCTCTTTACATTGCTCAATAGCTTGATTCGGCTCTTTGTTTTCAATGGCAACACGGGCTAATTTAACGAGCAGCTCAATGCGCTGGGACGGTGTTGTAGAAACGGTTAGTTTCTCTACGCGCTCCAACTGTTCAACGTAATATTGTTGTGCCAAACGGATTTTACGCAGACGATAATATAAATCGCCGAGCAACATAAGACCATCAGAAACGGCCGTTTTATTTCCATTATCACGCGCCAGCTGCAAATACCGTTTATAATATATACTGGTGCGATCTAGATCACCCCATAACTGATACGCTTCGCCTATCTGTCGCAGCGTCTTTAACTTTAATAGATCATCCCCCACCAAATCGGCCGTACGATTCGCCTCTTTATACCAATGGGCAGCTTCGTAATAATTACCCGTCGCCCCGTACGCTTTGCCCATATTGAATAACGCTTGAGCCTCATAGCGGGGAGTCCCCATCTTGACGGCCGTATCATACGCCTGCTGATAATTGTCCAGCATCCCTTCAACATTTTCTAATAGTTCATAAACAGATGCTATTTTATCAAGATAGATAATTTGACGGCGCAAATCATGGTTTTCGCGGCTGATATTGAGGGCGCGATGGTAATACTCAATCGCTTTGGTCGCCTTATTCATGCCGACGAGCAGATCGGCCAGATTGCCAGCCGCATCCCCTTCGCCAACGCGGTCACCGATATTACGGGCGATTTCCAAAGATTGCATAAATAAGGTTCGCGCTTCTTGGAATTCGCCAATTTGCAAATAAATTTGACCAACATGCCCTAAAATAATACGTACACGCACCTGATCGCCCGCTTTACGAGCTTTTGCTAAAGCAGATTTGAAAACAGTTTCCGCTTTTTTGCGTCTGTTTAAGGTGCGGTATACATTGCCAAGATGGGTGAGGGCAGCAGCCTCATTGAAGGTATCTTCCATGTGGCGGGCGATTTTTAGCTCTTCCCGATGGAGTTTTAACGCTTTATCTAATTGTCCCATACGGCGGTAAATACGGCCTAGATACCCCTTCGCCCGCCCAATTTCAGTATGGTAATTGAGCATTTCCAAGAGAGGAAGCTGCTCACCGATAAACTCTAACGCCCGTGTGTAATAGCCTAATGCTAGATAGACTAATCCTAGATTGCCTAATCCTTCAGCTTCTAGTGCATAATCTTTCTCTTGACGGGCAATGCTGACCGCTTGTTGAAAGTAGATGACGGACATATCAAATTTACCAATATCCAGATAGGACAATCCCATCATATTGTATGATTTGCCGCTATTGACACGTTCGCCGCGTGTTTCATCTTCTGCGATGCTGTCCAACGGTGCATCATTCCCAGTGACAAGTTTGTAAATTTTTTCTAATGCCGTCTCAAGTTCTCCCCAATCGGCATAACGGTCATCCATATCTTTTGCCAACATGCGATGGAGCAGTTGGTGGAATGCCGTTGGTAATTTGTTTAGATGGGGGGCGACATTGCCTGATAGATGTTGTTCTCGCAATGCAATAGATGTCTTGCCGTTAGCCGCCAATCTGCCTGTCAGCATTTCGTACAGAATGCAGCCTAGTGCGTAAATATCTGTTCGTTCATCCAGCAGTTGATGCCGCCATTGCTCTGGTGCCATGTATGTCGGTGTACCCGCCGCCGCTCTGGAACTATTTAATGTTGCGCTTGTCTCGTGCATCTGCTCGCGCGTGCCTTGCCGCGTGATGAGATCAGACAATGTGCTGGCAAGGCCAAAATCGGTGACTCGTGCCAAGCCGTCATAGCCAACGAGGATATTCTCTGGTTTTAGATCGCGGTGAATGAGGCCGTCTATTTTTTTGCACGCATGTTTCATGCCGCGTGTGATGTGGAGGGTAAATAGTAGCGATTGTTGAACGGGGAGGGGCTGACCCGGATAAAGCCATGAGCGGAGGGCGGGCAACGGCCGTTCTGGCGGCGGCACAATCCACTCCATAACTAGATAGACTTCACGACCGTCTCCCCATCTTTCCACCCGATACGCTCGCACAATATTCGGATGCGCCCCCATTTCCACCCACATCGTTCCTTCGCGCAAGAACAAGTCACGTGCCACACGATGGCTGAGGAACTCTGGTTTGAATGTTTTTAGGGCAACAGGTTGGTCAGTTCTGGTGTCGCGGCATAGATACACTACGCCCATGCCGCCAGAAATCTTGCCGACAACTTGGTAGCGTTCAGCCAATAGGACAGGCTTATCCTGTCCAGACGGACGCGTTTTTTGGAGGTGTACATCCATAGATGGTTGCATGTAACTGTCCAAATGGATGGGGGGTAACGGAGCAGACAACGGGTAAAATTATAAATGGCTTGTAGTAAAATATAGAACGTCAAACAGGCCGTCTGCTCTTCTAATTCCCATTCATTGAAAACCAGTAAAAGGGTTCTCTTTTCGTAAATACTCAGGCTCTCATTGAGATGGGGAACGACACCTGAACACCCACTTTCCTTCTATAATAAATTAGAGCATGTAATACTGCAAGGATCATATCATAAATTTAACAAATCGCGGTACTAACGTCCACAACTATACGAAGTTTTACCACATTCGGACTAAATATCTTGCCGTATAGTCGAGATATTATGCAGATAATATAGATATATAGTCCAATTTACTTTTTGGGCAGTTTATGAGTATAATTAATTTTATGTTAGGCAACCTGATAGAGAATACGAAGATTCGGGTAATGATTGCCGACGATGTAGTGGAAATGCGCCGCAGTACGCGATTGATGTTGACACTCGTTCCAGACTTAGAAGTAGTAGCGATTGTCAAAGACGGTCAACAAGCCGTTGAGATGATACACAATCCCCAGGCGAACATTGAAATTGCTCTGATGGACATCAATATGCCCCGTATGAACGGCATAACTGCCGTGCGTCTCATGCTGGAACATAACCCTGAGCTAGCTTGCATCATTATTTCGGCCGAACGGGATAGAAAAAATCTAAAAGCGGCCAAAGAGATTGGTGCATTGGGGTATTTAGTCAAGCCATACACAACTGAACAATTCATCAATCTCATGGAACGTGTGGTTACGCATGTGCGAAAGCGACGTGAACAGAATTTATCTCCTGATGAACAAAGACATTTAGAACGTCAACAACGCCTGTTTGCATTAGCTGAATTATACAGCCGTGAGCGGCGTACGGATAAAAAAGCGGTGCGTTTATATGAAAGGTTAGCTTCTGACCAAAATTGTGAACCGCGCTGGCTGCACACGTTGGCAATGATGTATGTCATGCGGCAAGAGTGGAAAAGGTTGCAGCAGTTAGCTGGACGGCTGGCTCAAATGAAGGCGAAGTCACCCCCCCCGCAAAAAAACCTCCCCATTCCTATGCACACTCCCTTTGGTTGAGAACTTTTGCTTGGGGAAGGCTCGTAAATAACTATGGTCAAGGTGACAGGCACTTGGCCAGTGCCTGTCACTTAAAAGTCCGTTTACCCGTATCTTCTCAATAAATCGTGGACAAGACTTGACAAATTTCATCAGCACTTTATTTTACACGAGTATCATTAGGAAAATTTGTCAAATCTCCCCAGAATACTGAGAAGATACGTTTACCCCTATAAAAAACTCTGCGTCCATCCCAAAAATCCCCGCACAAAACATAACTACCCTGTACCCATCCCGCTACAATTACCAGATGGATATTTTGACTGGATTAAACGACGCACAACAAACGGCCGTTTATATTTGATTCCCCCTATTATTCTATGTACAATAAAATTTATGAAAATTGTTTACAATCCTCACAAAGATCAAATCAATCAGAGTAAACATCGGGTATCTTTGGAAGAGGCTCATCGTATCGAATGGGATACTTTGTACGCAACAGAGGACAAGCGGTATGACTATGGTGAAATACGCATGGTTGGATACGCTTTCATAGACATTCGCTTATATTGTGTCGTTTATACAGATCGTGATGATGCACGTCCGGTTATTAGTTTGAGAAAAGCCAATAATCGGGAGAAAAGAAACTATGCACGTAATTACTAAATCTGGCCGCAAGATGTTATTGAATACACCAGAAGAAGAGGCTCAAATCAATGCAGGTATTACATCCGATCCTGATACATACGAGCTATCAGATGAAGAGTTTCAGCAGTTGCGCCCA
>WFSA01000136.1 GCA_015486215.1 Anaerolineae bacterium
AACATGTGAATTGCGAGGAATTTATGCTTATGATGTATCTTCTCAATAAATCACGGACAAGAGTTGACAAATTTTATCAGCACTTTATTTTACACGAGTATCATTAGGAAAATTTGTCAACTCTCCCCAGAATACTGAAAAGGTACCTTATGATCTTATCACAATTGGCAGAAAAGTTTCATTATCTAATAAAATCGCATTATTGCTGGTCGCATCGGGGGAGGCGTGGAGAGATTCGGTATTGCCAAGTAGATCGATCGCTTGTGAACGGAATTCGTAGGCGGCTGCACCGTTGGGCGGCGAAAAGCGAACGCTCCCTGTCACATTTTTAGCGAGTGATGTCCATGTTGTACTCCCCGCTTGACGATAATCGAGATTGTAATAGGCAATGCCCGCAAACGCATCCGTCCCCTGCGCATTGACAATGTAATCCCCATTTTTAAGCTGATAGAGTGATGGAATATGGGATATGGGCGGCGTGCTGTCCACATTCAATAGCGTTGCGGTGGATGTGATTTGTCCGCCATTGTTTAAGTTAAGGTAAACACGCCAGTAGATAGGAGCGTAATCTTGTGGCAAGGTGAGTGTGTGCCTTGGTGTGTTCGTCGGTAGCTCTTTGGTGATGATGATGTTCTTGAATCGTGCATCTGTTGCCACTTGCAAGATGGTATTGTTGATACTTTCGGGATGGGTCAAAGCCCATTCAAAGGTGATGGTGCGTGTGTTTGTCCACCCATTGTTTGCGGGGGTGGTGTTAACGGCCGTTACGTCAAATTGTCCATCCTGTACGCGTGTCAGCCGTAAACTGTCAAACCATATGCTAAGCTCCTCATCGGTGCTGGTCAAATCGGTGAGGCGTACAACGCCGCCGCCGCTGGCAGGCAGATCGTATTGACCTAAAGAGATCCATAACCCCGCCTTATCATTTTGGCTGACAGTGACGGTGCTATGTCCATGTACATGATCAATATCGTAAACAGCTCCATTCGTTTCTGATGTTTCTGTTGTACAGAAAGGGACGTAGGCATCAAGTTGATAACGGCCGTTTGTCGGTACATCCAACTGCCACTCCCCCCAATTAGTGGATTCGTTCTGGTGCAATACGGAATAGGTATAATACCCATGCCGCAAATGGCCGCATCCCCTTGCCGAATCGTACCAATATACATTGGGATTGCTCATACGGAATGCACTGCTCATCTCATTGATATAGATAGCTGGATCGACAAAGCCGATTGCCGATGCGACCTCTTCCTGAATATAGGGAATTAATTCATGTAATCTTTCACCCGGACATTGCGTATTTGTGCCGCCATACACATCCCGATGCCCCATCAGGTTAGGCAATCCCCAGCCCAAAGCGGGCATTAACGAAGCGTCAAAAACATTGATATTTTGTTGATCTGCTTTCCATGCAAATAATTCAATGGCTGAATCTACCATCGCGTTATACGGAATAGCGGTGGAAAAATTGCCCATAAAGGAGAGTGCCATACTGCCCGCATTCGCATTGCCCGCATGGGTACCGATCACATCATCACCGCCAAGATGCCCTTCGTATAGCACCCCATTGGGGTCTACCAAATAGTTGTATCCAATATCTCCCCAATTACGGCCGTGTGTGTGGAACTCCCATACAGCACGAACAACAGCCGGCCAATCATAATCAAGCGGGTGGTTTGCACTTGCCGTATGGTGAATGATGAGATGTGTCGTTGGCGAGTATGCAAGCCCTTCCGTGTAGTTACAATCTGGATGTTGACACCAAACGTCACGGCTGACGACATCCGGTTTAGGATAGCCGTATGTCAAATTTGCCTCTTTCGTTTTATCAAGAGCGGCTTGCTGGGCGACTAACTCTTCGGCTGTTGGACCGGCAGTGGAATCAATAAAGGTGAACAATAGGGAATCAATCTGGCTGTCGGCCTTAGATTTCTCCAACCGATACTGTATCCATTGATGGGTTTGATCAGAGATCGGCACAAGAACAATATCACCGACCAAATCAGGATCATCGGGCAATGTCCAATCATGGTTGATGGCGATATGCCGCCATTCACTCCAATTTTGTCCCGTTTTGCTGGTATGCACATAAACACGCATGCTCTCTTCTTCGCCTGTGACTGTCCATGAGGGGAAGAGCGCATTAAAGGGGATGGGGGATTGAATGGGGGGAGAGGTGTAAACGTTTGCTTCAAACTGAAAATCAACGGCCGTAAAGGTTAAACTGTCTCTGTAAATATCGCTTGCCGCCTGTAAATCGTCAGTAGCGGGGCGAATGACAAACAGCGCGATAGTGAAAATGGCTAGTAGGATTATTTTGAACTTCATGTGATACTCCCGTGTGTTGAACTATGTATATGGCGGGGATCATAGCATAGAAACGGCCGTCACTTTGTAAGCACACTGTGAGCAAAACATATAGAGAGCGTGAATAAAACCTGTTTTCACGCTCCATACCAAATAGAACGCAAAGCATGGGGGAACGCGTTATAAAATCTAAATAAAAAAGCCAGACTGGAGCACCCAGTCTGGCTTTTTTGTTTACAAAAATATCACTTAGGGAAGGTTCGTAAACAACTTTGGAGTTTCGTCATCGCCCCCCCAC
>WFSA01000137.1 GCA_015486215.1 Anaerolineae bacterium
CATCGACACCGTTGGCATTGGCGACCCCGAACAGTGGGAGTGGGATCCCTTCGTCGGCAAAGTGGAAGACGGCATGTTGTACGCCCGTGGCGCACTGGACGAGAAAAACAGCACGCCCGGCATGGTGTACGGCTTGGCAATGGCACGCGATCTTGGCCTGCTGGACGGCTTCACCTGCTACGTTCTGGGCAACATCGAAGAGTGGTGCGACGGCGTAGGCTGTGCCGCCTTCCACGATTGGGAAAATGTCACCCCCGACTTCGTTGTCATCGGTGAACCGACCAACATGAAAGTGTATCGCGGCCACAAAGGGCGGTACGAACTGGAAGTGACCTGCAAAGGCAAGAGCGCACACGCCGCCAGCAACTTCATGGGCGATAACGCTGTCACCAAGATGATGCCCGTCGTGAAAGCGATCTCCACATTGGAAGAGACCTTCACCCCCGACGATTTCTTGGGCTTAGGCCGCATCACCGTCACTAAGATCAGCAGCGTCAGCCCCAGCAACAACGCCGTCCCCGACGAATGTACCATCTTCATTGATCGCCGCATCACTTTCGGCGAAACGAAAGAGAGCGTGCGCGAGCAACTCAACGCCATCATCCCCGAAGAGACGAAAGAAGATTTTGAGATGCACGGCTTGACCTACACCGACCCCAGCCACACAGGCGCGGTCTACGAATACGAGCAATACTTCCCTTCATGGGCATACCCCGAAGATCATCCCTTCGTGCAAGCGGGCATCGAAACGATGAAAGCTCTCTGGAACAGCGAAGACCCGTTCGGGCAAGGCAAGTGGGATTTCTCGACCAATGGCAACTATTGGGCGGGCAAACTCGGCATCCCCAGTATCGGCTTCGGACCTGGCAATGAAATTTACGCCCACGCCGTCAACGAGCATGTGCCGTTGGCTGACGTTGTGGCGGCAACTAAATTCTACGCCTTATTACCCATGATGATAAAATAGGCGAAAATCAGTATCTATGGCGTTCTCATATTTGGTGTGGGAACGCTTACTATTTGCTAGAAGGAGAATTGGATGATGAGAATAAAAATAAATGATTTAGGGCCGTTGAGGCAAGCTGAATTTTCTATGGGTGATATGACCATTATTTGCGGTGGCAATAATACTGGAAAAACATATGCTACCTATGCGCTTTTTGGGTTCATCTCTTTTTGGCAAGAAGCTTTCAAGATTATTATTGTTGAAGATTATATTGATATTTTGTTTGCGGACGGTATTGTCTATATTGATTTAAAGAAGTATGTAGAACATGCTGAGGAGATTTTAGCTGATAGTTGTCTAAAGTATCAGATGCAATTGCCCATGGTTTTTGCCTCATCAGCAGATCGATTCAAGAATACAAAATTCAATATCTATATTGATCTAGAAGACATTCGTTTGCAAGATTCTTATGAACGGCGTATTGGATCTGCCAATGCGGAACGATTTTCAATTACAAAAAACGAGGGAGTGGCCGAATTAGTCGTTACGCTTCTTGTAGAGGAAGAGAAGTTGAGAATTCCTCGTAATGTTATTGAAGAATTTATTGGTGATGCCATAAAAAGAATTGTATTTGGGAATTTGTTTCCCAATCATTTTATTGCGAGTGCTGAAAGGACAGGTGCTGCTATTTTTCGTAAAGAGCTAAACTTTGCTAGGAATCGGTTGCTTGATGAAATGGGTCAAGGAGAGAGTAATCTCAATCCTATGGATTTATTATTTAAGGTGTATAAAGATTACGCATTACCTGTAAAGAGAAATGTGGATTTCACAAGAGATATTGAGAATATCTCTAAAGATAGTAGTTTTATTGCACGTCAGCATCCTGATATATTGTCTGATTTTGCCGATATTATTGGCGGTGATTACACCGTGACGCGAAATGATGAACTGTATTATGTGCCAAAAGGAAAGTATGTGAAGCTTTCTATGGATGAGAGTTCAAGTGCTGTCCGTTCTTTGCTTGATATTGGATTTTATCTTAGGCATGTAGTTCAGCAGGGTGATCTGCTTATGGTAGATGAGCCAGAGTTGAATTTGCACCCTGAAAATCAGCGTCGCATAGCAAGGCTTTTTGCCAGATTAGTAAATTTAGGTGTGAAGGTGTTTATAACGACACATAGTGATTACATAATTAAGGAATTGAATACCTTAATTATGCTTAACCACGACAAACCGCACTTAACGCAAATTGCTGACCGAGAAGGGTATAAATTAGATGAGTTAATTAGTTCAGATAAAATTAAAGTTTATATTGCTGAAAAAGCTTTGTTTTTGTTAGATGGTAATAAAAGAAGAGGAAGATATCAGACGCTTGTTCCTGCTGATATTGATCCTGAGCTTGGAATTGAGGCTCGCAGTTTCGATGAAACCATTGATACGATGAATAGAATTCAGGAAGAGATTGTGTGGGGGGAGTGATGGCTGTATCTGATATTGATATTCTACGCAGCATGATTAAAAATGAGATGCAAGTGAGCTTAACTACAAATTACGGAAAAAAGCAGGTTGTCCTTATTGAACCGCAAGAGAAAAGTGTTTCTGTAATAATTAAAGGAGTTCCCGATAACATAATTGTTATTAAAGCAGACGGGTTCAATCCGCATAAAGAATTTTTTCATGGTTCGCGAGGAGAAAACAAACGGGCTGACTATGTTATTGTCACCGATATGGGGAAAAGGAAATTTATTCTTTGTATTGAGCTAAAGGTGGGAAAAGCTAAAAATGCAGAAATTATCAAACAATTAAAAGGGGCAAAATGCTTAGTTGCCTATTGCCAAAAATTGGGTCAAGAGTTTTGGAATAAAAACGATTTTCTTGATGGGTATGAATATCGATTTTTTGCTATCAAAAATACAAACAAAGATATTAGTATGAACAAGCTCAGAACTAGGCTTGGAAAGAGTGAAATTCCAGATCGTCCAGAATTAATGAGAGCGATTTTGGGGAGACATCCTTTAAGGTTTAGGGAGCTTATAGGAAAAGAAAAATAATAGTTTAATACTTTGAAGACGAGTCATAAAGGAGAAATAACATGCAAACAGGTTTAAGAGGACGTGATTTTATTAGTGATTTAGACTTCTCAAAAGAGGAAGTCGAAACTGTGCTGGAATTAGCATATGATTTGAAAATGAAGCGAGCGTTAGGATTGCCGCACGCTTACTTGCGCGATAAAGCGTTGGCGATGTTGTTCTTCTTTAGCAGTACGCGCACGCGCGGCTCGTTTGAGGCGGGGATGGCACAGTTGGGCGGTCATGGCGCATTTATTGACAGCAAAACGACGCAGATTTCGCACGGCGACACCGAAAAAGAGATGGGGGATATTTACGGCCGTTATTTCGACGGTATCGCCATTCGTCATTGTGACTGGGGTGACGGCAACCGTTACCTCAATCTCGTTGCCGAAGCGTCCCGCGCACCGATTTTGAACATGCAATGCGACATATATCATCCCCACCAATGCTTGGCCGACCTGATGACCATTCAGGAGAAAAAAGGCAAAAATTTACGCGGTAAGAAAATCGTGGTGTCATGGGCGTACGCCTCTTCATATCTCAAACCGATTTCCGTACCTCAATCGCTTATTTTGCAGATGCCCCGCTTTGGGATGGATGTGGTGTTGACCCATCCACCGGAATTCAAACTGATGCCCGAAATCATGGCGCAAGCGCGTGAGCAAGCAGAATTGTTCGGCACCAGCTTTGAGGTGATGGACAACATGGAAGATGCGTACAAAGACGCGGACGTGATTTATGCCAAATCTTGGGGGCCGTTGATGACCACGGCCGATCCCGACGAAGGTAAAATCATACAGGACAAATACAAGAATTGGCTGGTTGACGATGCCAAGATGGCACTTGCCAAGAAAGACGCGATCTACATGCACCCGCTGCCCGCCGACCGCGACATCGAAGTGACCAGTAAAGTCCTCGACGGCCCACAAAGCGTCGTCATGGACGAAGCAGAGAACCGTCTGCACGTCCAAAAAGCCGTAATGGCCTTAACCATGAGCTAAAAAGATAGAGAATGGAGATAGGGAACGCCTCTCTATCTCTATCTCCATTCTCTACACTACCGGAGGTGTTATGCACACAAAAACGGCCGTTATCGCAATCGGCGGTAATTCACTAATTTCAGATAAAGATAATCCCGACGTACCCCATCAATGGGATGCGGTGCGGGAAACGTGCCGCCATTTGGCCGACATGATTGAAGACGGCTGGACGCTGGTAATTACGCATGGGAATGGGCCGCAAGTCGGCTTCATCATGCGGCGCAACGAACTCGCCGCTGGCAAAGTGCATACCACCCCGCTGGATATGATTGTCGCCGACACGCAGGGATCGATTGGGTACATGTTGCAACAAGCGTTACGCAACGAACTGTTTAGCCGCGATATTCGCAAGCCCGTCGTTTCTGTGGTGACGCAGGTGTTGGTTCGCAAAGATGACCCCGCTTTTGAGAACGCCAGCAAGCCGATTGGCGGCTTTATGAGCGAAGAAGAGGCGCGGGAGTATGAAAAAGAGGGCTGGAAAGTCGTCGAAGACGCGGGACGCGGCTGGCGGCGTGTCGTCGCTTCGCCCATCCCGTTGCGCGTGATTGAAGAAGACGCGATCCGCACGTTGGTTTCGGCGGGCAATATCGTCATTGCCGTTGGCGGCGGCGGGATTCCTGTGATTCACAATACCAAAGGCGAATTGCGCGAATTGGCGGGCGTATATGCCGTCATCGACAAAGATCGGGCGAGTGGGTTGCTGGCGCAACAGTTGAACGCCGATTTGTATTTGATCAGCACGGCCGTTGACAAGATCAGCATCAATTTCAACACCCCAGAGCAGGAAGACATCGACCAGATGAACACTCTGCAAGCAAAGGCGTATCTGGACGACAATCAGTTTGCGCCTGGCAGCATGAAACCGAAAGTTGAAGCAGTCATCCGCTATTTGGAAAATGGCGGCAAACACGCCATCGTTACCAGCCCAGAGCAGATGGGCGAAGCGTTACGCGGTGAAGCGGGAACGCACATTGTAGTGTAGAGTGCAGAGATAGAGATAGAAAGGTGTTCTGCGATGGGATTCAAGTTTGAAAAATTAGATGTTTGGAAACGAAGTATTGATTTTGCTGACGAGTTGTTTCAGGTCGCGGATGCTCTGCCTCAAAAATATCAATTTTCATTAGGCGAACAATTACGCCGCGTTGCCTTGAGCGTCCCTACCAATATCGCAGAAGGTAGTGGACGAGATTCAGAAAAATCACAAGCCTATTTCTATCGCGTTGCAAAAGGATCAATTTACGAAACAGTTAGTTTAATGGTTATGATGGGAAAACGTGGAATGCTCAGCCGTGAGGCATATAAAGTGCATTACAAAGAAGCCAATGAGATTGCCGCTATCCTAACCGCATTAGCCAACCGAGTAAGATAGAATGTAGAGATAGAGTGCAGAGTGTAGAGATAGAGATACGTGGTTGCACAAACCATCTCTATCTCTATCTCTATACTCTATCTTTGAAAATTATGGATCATATCAAATACCTAAAGTGCCTCATTTGTGGCAAAGAGTATGCGCCCGATACCGTTGAGTACGTCTGTCCTGATCATGGAAATGAGGGGATTTTGGACGTTGTTTACGATTACGACGTTATTTTGTCGCGCATCAGCAAGGGGACGTTGGCACAGGATGCCGATCAAACCATTTGGCGTTACAAGGCAATGTTACCCGTCGCCCCCGATGCGGACGTGCCGCCTGTGGCTGTTGGCGGTACGCCGTTGTACGACGCGCCCCGTCTGGCAAAACCGTTGGGGCTGGATCATGTATGGGTGAAGGATGACGGCCGTAATCCAACCGCCAGCTTCAAAGATCGGGCGAGCGCGATTGCGGTCGTGAAAGCGAGGGAGAAGGGAATCGGCGAATCGGCGATACCCATCACCACCGCCAGTACGGGCAATGCGGCGGCGGCGTTGGCGGGATTGTGCGCCAGTGTGCAGCATCCGAACGTCATTTTTGTGCCAGAGAGTGCGCCAGCGGCCAAAATCGCACAATTGTTGACGTATGGCGCGGAAGTGATGTTGGTCAAGGGAACGTATGACGATGCGTTCGAGTTGTGCTTGCAAGCGGCCGATGAGTACGGCTGGTACAACCGCAACACGGGCTACAATCCGTACATGAGCGAGGGGAAGAAAACGGCCGTTTTTGAAATTTGCGAACAGCTTGATTGGCACGCCCCTGACGTGATTTTTGTCAGCGTGGGGGATGGTTGCATCATCGGCGGCATCCATAAGGGGCTGAAAGATTTGTTGGCGATGGGCTGGATTGAGCAAATGCCACGCATTATCGGCGTGCAGTCAGAAAATAGCAGCTTCCTTTATCAGGCGTGGAAAGATGGGGAAGATGTGTTGACGAAAAACGCAGTGACCGCTAACAGCGTCGCCGATTCAATTAATGCAGGAATGCCGCGCGACCGCATGAAAGCGATGGCGGCGGTGGTTGAAACGGACGGGGCGTATGTTTGCGTCACGGATGCGGAGATTTTGGATGGGATTACGGAATTGGCACGAGGAACGGCCGTTTTTGCCGAACCCGCTGGCGCAGCCGCCTACGCAGGGCTGGTGAAAGCTGTCGAATTGGGGCTGGTCAAGGCTGATGATCGGATTGTGGTGTTGAACACGGGTAATGGGCTGAAAGATGTGAAAAGTGCGATGACGGCCGTTGAAATGGTCGGCACAACGGCCAATCGCGTTGAGCCAACGCTGGCTGATTTGAAGCGGGTGATGGCTGATTTATAGAGTAGCACCGCCCCATGCGTTTTTGCATAATGTAATTAACTCGACTTTATCCATTTTCTGACGTTCGCTTGAGATTATGCCCAGAGAGGTCAGAATTAAATGGATAAATAGGTGGTAGTCAGGGTGAAACCCTGACTACCACCTATTTATCTGGGTATATAATTTACATAATGTTTGACTGCGGACTTTATACTGATATGACATGGTTGATCTCCTGTCTGGTTAGGAGTGGGTTGTTTGATTAAACAAAAATATGCAACTCACTCGAATTTCTCGAATATACCTTACCCAATCATGCCAAGCCTGTCTACCAGATGGATAAAGTCG
>WFSA01000138.1 GCA_015486215.1 Anaerolineae bacterium
CATATCTTTGTATCTTCTCAAAAAATCGTAGACAAGACTTGACAAATTTCATCAGCACTTTATTTTACACGAGTATCATTAGGAAAATTTGTCAAGTCTCCCCAGAATACTGAGAAGATATATATCTTCTCAAAAAATTGGGGACATGAGTACAGCAGATTTGAAAAAAAACAGATTGACTCGACTGACGCAATTTGTTCCTTTCTTGATTTGTTGTGCTCACCCCGAAATATTGAGATGTTACTTTTTATCTGTACAATCAGTGTCCAATTTTAGAGTTTGTGGGTATTTAATGGATAATATCGGTATTCTTTATCAACCACAGAGTAGCCCAGCGGGGCCGTTAGCTGACGAGATTAAGAGATGGCTGGCGGCACGCGGGATCGCGTCGTGGACGGACTCTTCGCGGGTTTCGGTTGACGGCCGTTTATCCGACACCGATCTGCTCATCGTATTGGGCGGCGATGGCTCCACACTGAACTCAGCCCGCAAGGCATTGCCGTTTGGCGTGCCGATTTTTGGCATTAATATGGGGAATATCGGTTTTTTAAGCGAGACCGAGCCAGACAAATGGGAAGAAAAACTCACCCGTGTGCTGGCTGGCGATTGCTGGTTGGAAAAACGATTGATGCTGCGGGCGATTGTCGAACGAGACGGCCGTCCTTATAAAAAATTTATCGCCCTGAATGAAATCGTTGTCAGCCGCGGCGTACCGATCAGCCTTATTGACATTTATTTGCACGTTGACGGCGGATTTATCGCCAAATATCGTGCCGACGGCTTGGTTGTGGCAACACCCACCGGCTCAACCGCTTATGCGATGGCACTTGGCGGCCCCGTTTTGCCGCCGATGTCCGACAATTTCATCTTGTTGCCCGTCGCCCCTCATTTGAGCCTCGACAGGCCGCTGGTATTGCCCGGCAACGCCAATATCAAATTGCGCGTAGAGGTGGCCGCAGATCGGGAAGCGGTCATCACGGCCGATGGGCATAATTACATTATGTTACAAAACATGGACGAGATTATCGTTCGCAAACATAGCAAACAAGCCGCCTTCGTGCGGCTCGATCCGCCCGAGTATTTCTATAGACGATTGCTACGCAGGTTAAAGTAGCGGAGTCGCGAAGCGGGCGACTTTATCACTTCGCTGCTCCGTAACCCCGCCACCCCAAAAAAAATTATGATTCTTGAAACACGCCGAGATTGGCTATTACGACAAGCAAAGAAAGTAGGGCAGCAGCGAAAACGGTCAGCGGCCGAAAAGTTGTATCGCGCCCTTTTGGAACAAGCACCCGATACGGTCGAAGCGTGGTTTGGCTTGGCCGAATTGACGCTGGATGATGCTGAACGGGAGCAATGTTACGGCCGTGTTTTGGAGTTAGAGCCAGATAACGAAGATGTGCAAAAACGCATGCGCGGCGAAGAAGTCGAATCGCTGTTCGTTATTCCGCCAGAGCCAGAGCTAGAAGAGGAAGAGGAGCGTGACGAAAGCGCAGATGATGAAGAGCAGAAAGAAGAAGAGGCTCCAGAAGAGAAGAAAAATAGATTATTCCCGTTCATTCAGGTGCATAAACTTTCCCCAGATGAAAAAATCGTAATCAAAAAGGAAGTGAAAAAGGAGAAAAAAGAGGTTCCTAAAGTGCGTGACGGCGACTTTTGTTACCGCCATCAAGGCACGCCTACATCATTACGCTGTTACGATTGCGATAATTTGATCTGCGTTAAATGCGCCCAAAAAACGCCTGTCGGCTACGTTTGCCCTGACTGTAAAAAAGAGTTGGAAGATAAGTATTATACCGCCAACCCGACCGATTATTGGATCGCGCTGGCAGTGTCTGCACCGACAAGCCTCATTATTGGTGCGCTGGTTATTTTAGGCAGCAGCGCGCTTGGTTTTTGGGCGTTAATTGTGATGTCGGCCGTTGGCGGGTTTATCGGTAATTTGATTGGACGGATTGTTAAAAAAGCGATCAGCGGACGGCGCGGCCGTTACATCCCGCATCTCGTCGCCGGGATGGTCGGCTTGGGTGTAAGTTGGGGCTTTTTATATATGCTTGTATCTATGAACATCGTGGGCATGATCGCCTTAGGACTCTATATCTTCGTCGCTGGCGGTGCGGCATTTTATTGGACGAAATAAGAAACGATGGACTTTTTTATCCATAGATTATGAGGTGAATTTTATGGCTCAACCTATTATGGCATCATCTTTAACGTTGCCAGATATAACAGTTGGCAGTTTGAAGCAATTAAATATTGATGTTTGCAATCGTGAGCGGGTTTTACGGCAAAGGATATTAACATTTGAGTCTCGTTATAGCGGCTCGTTGGTGGATTTGGATCGTAAACTTAATACTCTGGAAATTGAAGAACACTCTGCATGGGAAGATTCAATTGAATGGCGTAATGCTGTCGAACAGTTAAATAGTACTCAATTAAGCGAAAAGATATTTAAATGGCTGCAAAACTTGTTAACGCAATCGATCAATTAGTAACTACTTGCCCATACGTTATCTCGCTGCAAAATTTGATGACCAAAACGCGGGTAGAACTAGAGAAAGGGTATATCTTGGATTTATATCATAATGAGACGTTATAAATCGTGGACAAGACTTGACAAATTTCATCAGCACTTTGTTTTACACGAGTATCATTAGAAAAATTTGTCAAGTCTCCCCAGCTTATAAATAATTGACAATTGACAATTGATAATTGGTATGTTATCTGAATTAAACATCAAAAATTTCGCTATCATTGACCAGCTGCAAGTGCAATTTACGGCTGGATTTAATGTGTTGACGGGCGAGACGGGGGCGGGGAAATCGATCATCTTGGATGCGGTGCAGTTATTGCTTGGCGGCCGTGCTGAAATGAGCATGATTCGCGCAGGGGCAGAGAAGGCGGAGCTAGAGGCGATTTTTTCCTTGAGCAAAATGATGCGGAAGCAGCTCAATCCCATCCTGTTGGCGGAGGGATTGGATGATGAGGATGAGCAAACGCTGTTTTTAGCGCGTGAATTGCGGCAAAACGGCCGTAATATCAATCGTGTCAACGGCCGTGCGGTCAATCTTGCCCTATTGCGCCAAATTGCCGCCCCGCTGATCGATGTGCATGGGCAGGGGGCGCATCTGTCGCTGCTCAATCCGCGCACCCATCTGGATTTGCTTGATGCGTATGCACAGGTTGAGAATGAGAAAACGGCCGTTGCCCAAGAAACCACCAACCTGAACAGCGTCCAGCGCGAATTGGCACAGCTGCGGCGGGACGAGCGGCTGTTGGCACAGCGTCAAGATATGCTCACCTTCCAGACGGAGGAGATCGCTGCCGCTAATTTGGATATTGACGAAGAGGACGCATTGCGTGCCGAGCGGGATCGGCTGGCAAATGCGGAGCAACTTACCCGCGCCGCCAGCGAGACGGTCGCCTTATTGATGGAGGGGGGCGAAGAGACCCGCGCCGTCACCGATATTTTGGGTGATGTGGAACGCGCGTTGACGCAATTAGCCCGCTATGACGAGTCACAACGGCCGTTGTTGGAGACGATGCAAGGGGTATCCTTCCAGCTTGGCGAAATCGCCACCGACAGCCAAAATTATCTCGACAACCTCGAATATAATCCCAGCCGTTTGGCATACGTGGAAGAGCGGTTGGAACTGATTAACCGCCTAAAACGGAAATATGGAGACACCATTGAGGAGGTGCTGGTCGTTTATGAAAAGGGGGTAGAGGAGCTAGAGAGAATCAGTGGCAGCAGCGAGCGCGTGGAAAAATTGAGCCGCGAAGCGGATGCGTATCTGCATCGGCTGGGCAAAATGATGACCACTCTATCTAAAAAGCGGCACGTGGCGGCCAAAAAATTAGGGAAGGTGGTCGAATCTGAATTGAATGATTTACGGATGGCTGGCACGCGCTTTACGGTTGATTTTCAAATCGAAGATGCGCCCAACGGCGTATATGTCGGCGAGCGGCAGCTTTCTTTTGATAAAACGGGTTTCGATCAGGTTGAATTTATGCTCTCGACGAATCCGGGCGAGCCGCTCAAGCCGATGGCAAAAATTGCTAGCGGCGGTGAGACGGCGCGGCTGATGCTGGCCTTAAAAAGTGCCTTGACCCGCGCCGACAGCACGCCGACGCTCATTTTTGACGAGATCGATCAAGGAATCGGCGGGCGTGTGGGGGATATTGTGGGGCGCAAATTGTGGCGATTGACAGCAAACGAGGCGCATCAAGTCATCGTCGTCACCCATCTGCCCCAATTGGCGGGATATGGAGATGTTCATTTATATGTGAGTAAGCAGGCGGTGGATGGACGGACGCGCACGGCCGTTTCGATTTTGGATAAGAGTGCGCGTGTGGATGAGTTAGCGGTCATGCTCGGCACGGCTGACGAACATACCCGCCGCGCGGCTGAATCCATCCTTTCCCAAGCGGTCGCTGCCAAGGCGGGAGCGGGACACTGATTTTGCAGATGAACACTGGTTTTTTTATCAGCGTTTATCTGTCAAATCAGTGTGCAAATAGAGATGTTAAGATATGCCCATATTGTCGGTTGGGGAAAATATCTGCCTGAGAAGGTGCTGACAAATGATGATATTGCGCTGCTGGTGAACACCACTGATGAGTGGATTCGCAGCCGCACGGGCATCCGCCGCCGCCACGTTGCTGACGAAAATGAGTCGGTGGCGACGATGGGGTTTGAGGCGGCACGCCGCGCATTGGCAACTGCCGACATCCATCCGCAAGAGGTGGATATGATCATTGTGGCGACCTCAACGGCCGTTCACGCCTTCCCCTCCGCCGCCTCGCTGGTGCAAAATTATTTGGGAGCGCAGAGTGCCAGTGCATTCGATTTGGGCGCGGCTTGTTCGGGGTTTGTATACGGGATGGGGATGGCTTCGCAGGCGATTGCGACGGGGTTTGTGAACACGGCCGTCATCATCGGTTCCGAAACGATGTCCCGCGTACTCGACTGGAATGATCGTGGGACATGCATTTTGTTTGGCGACGGCGCGGGCGCAGTTGTCTTGCGCGGCTCCAGCGTCCCCGGCGGAGTGATGGCAACGTCGCTTGGTTCAGACGGTTCTGGGGCGGATATGTTGAAATTGCCAACGGTGTACCGCAATGCTGTGCCGACGATGCCGTCCTCATTTTACAAAAACGGAGCCGATGTGAACACGATTTCGATGAACGGCCGTCAGGTGTTCCGCTTTGCCATCAAAATCATCGCCGAATCGGTGCTGGAAACGGTGGAAAGTGCGGGGTTGACGATGGATGATGTGGCGTTGATTATTCCTCATCAGGCAAATACGCGCATTATCGAAATGGCGGCTAAACGGCTGGAAATCCCCGTTGATACATTTTATTTGAATGTGGATAAGGTGGCGAATACGTCGGCGGCTTCTATTCCGATTGCGCTGGCGGATGCGGTGGAAAACGGCCGTTTGCACCCCGACGATAATGTCGTCTTTGTCGGCTTCGGCGGCGGATTAAGCTGGGGATCGTCCATCGTCAAATGGGCGGCCTCGCGCCCAATGGAAGATCGTAGCGATACCCGTTGGGAAAGAGCGCGTTACGCCGCCGCCCGTGCCCGCTCCCGAGTCCGCCAACTCAGCCGTCAAATGGATGCGATCCGTGCGGCAGAGGAGTATGAGGAGTGAGCAAGCGGCAAGTATGCAAGCGGCAAGTATGCAAATGTGCAATTTTTTAACCCATGATTAACAGTCTGACCAATGCACGCATAAAACAGGTACGCCGTTTGCAGGAGAAACGGCGTTTTCGGCATCGGGAGGGGGTGTTTGTGGTGGAGGGGACGCGTTGGATTGGGGATGGGGTTGAGCAGGGCGTGCCGTTTGTGGAGTTGTTTTACACGGCCGTTTGGCAAGCGCAAAACCGCCCCCTTTTTGACCAATTTTCGGCTCGATCCACGCTGGTCACGGATGAGGTGATGGCGGTTATGAGCGATATGGACAGTTCGCCGGGCGTGTTGGCGACGGTGAGGATACGGCCGTTGTCGATCCCAAATTCTCCCATACGTCTTCTCATTCTTGATGCCATCACCACGCCGGGAAATTTAGGCACGATACTGCGGACTGCGGCGGCGGCTGGTGTGGACGGGGTGATTTTGGCTCCGGGCTGTGTGGATGCGTATAATCCTAAAGTCCTGCGGGGCAGTATGGGGGCGCATTTTCGGTTGCCTGTGCAGGCGATGGGCTGGGTGGATATTCAAAAACTGACGGCGGGGATGGGAGTATGGCTGGCGGATATTGAGGGGGATGTGGTGTATACGGCCGTTGATTGGCAACGGCCGTCGGTCTTAATTATCGGCAATGAGGCGAATGGGGCGGGAGAAGCGGCGCAAGCGATGGCGATGGGGCGCGTTATCATTCCCATGCACGCCGCCACTGAATCGCTCAACGCGGCAATGGCGGCCGGGATCGTGCTATTTGAAGCGGCGCGGCAACAGTCTGATCGGAATAGGTGACTGTCACTTACCGAGTGACTGTCACCTGAAAGTCCATGCCGTCCATATTTTATAATCGCTCTGGGTGACGCGGGGTTACTCCTTTGAAAATAGATTGAATTAACGGTAAATCAGCATCGTAATCGCCACTTATGTTGAAAATGGGCATAAATTCCACTTCTTTTTTCGCATAATCAAAGGTGGCAGGGACGATGGGAATGTCGGCTCCTTGGGCGATGTAGTAGAACCCTTTTTTCCAATGGCGGACATGACCGCGTGTGCCTTCGGGTGTGATGGCGATCATGATTTTGTCGTGATCATTAATCATTTGCACGATTTGGGCAACGGTGCCGTTTTTGGCGGTGCGGTCTACGGGAACGCCACCGAGCGAGCGGATAATTGTGCCGAACGGCCGTTTGAACAAGGTATGTTTGGTCATCCATGAAACTCTTATGCCTAATGCTAATGAGATAACGGCCGTTAATATTCCTTCCCCATTTGATGTGTGCGGCGCACCGATCAAAACGATCTTGGGGATATTAGGCAATACTCCTTTCGCCTTCCAGCCAGATATATAGAGTAAGAATAGCGCGAATTTGCGCCAAAACAGGTTACCATGTTTGGGAAGTTGATCGCCAATGTCGACTTGTAAGATTTTCTCTTTCATTAGATAGTGCCCTCATTCGTATCTTCTCAGTATACTGGGGAAACTTGACAAATTTTCCTAATGGTACTCGTATAAAATAAAGTGCTGATGAAATTTGTCAAGTCTTGTCCAGAAAGAAATAAACGGATGGTGCAGTCGAGAAAATACCCGTTCATTTTTATAATCCGCTGTAGTCATACTAAAAACAAAATAATTTCTCCGCTTTTTTGAGAAGATATGTAGTTGTTATAATTGATAAACACAGACGAAGGCATTTCGTTTCATATCCGTGCTTTTTTGCGAGCGGATATGTCACGCACTATATTCTCTATACAATTCTCTTAAATAAAGCATGTCAGCTTGCTGATCGGATGTAGTCTCAAATAGGGGTAAAATGATCACTCGTTTCTGTGCGTAATCAGCTACGATGGGCAGGACAGGGACATTGGCGGCGTGGGCGATATGGTAAAAGCCGCTTTTCCAATTGTCCATGTTTCGGCGTGTGCCTTCGGGAGCTAAGACTAACACAAAGCTGTCCTGCGTCTTGAATTTATCCGCCATTTGCCCGACAACGCCATGTGGTGCGCGTCTGTCTATGGGAACACCGCCCCACCATTTCAGTAAAATGGAAAGCGGAAACCAAAAAATAGAATGTTTTGCCATCCATTTCATATCTATCCCAAACCCATGAACGACGGCCATCGCTATGAAAAAATCGCCTAAATAGCTTGAATGGGGCGCACCAATGGCGATAAAATGGGGCAAATTAGGGATTGCGCCTTCCATGCGCCAGCCAGCCAGATGGTAGAGCCAGCTAATGACAGCCCGCGAAAAGCGGTTGCCCCGTCGGGGGATATTCTCACCTACTAAAAGTTCCATTGTTTTTTCATAATCCTATTTGGGGGGTATGGTTGCTAAGGGAAGACTTGTAAATAGCTTTGGAGTACAGAGTGGCTCACTCTCGAAGGAGTAATGGTTATTGTATCGGGAATCGGAATTCCCGATACCTGCACGACAGGGGTTGCCGGAATTCTGATTCCCGCAACAGGCAGTTATGACGGCCGTTGACAGCATTATAGAACCGTATCAAGAATTTCGGGCAATACCGTTGACAAATCCTCATCAGGAACAGTATGAGGAATATCTAGCTCCTCTAACACCAACTGAAAACGCTTATACCCTTCATATTGCCGCAGTTCAACCCAATGCACACCCAAACCATCTAGTTGATCTTTATTCAAGTCTGATAATTTATCAGCCACAAACAGATGGCTTCCTCGTGCAATAACCATGTCAGCACTTTCAGGGTTCCCCTTACCCATCAACTTCACTTCGCATTTGTACAACGCTTCATTCTGACCAACAAGGTAAAAATCAACTTCTCGATACGCCTTTGTGTCTGGCTGACGATAATGTTCGGGCGGTACGCTGTACAGTTCACACAAGGTTCTCACCAACGGCTTTTCAACCCGTTTCCCAGCCATACTCCATAATCCGCCACGCAAAGCAGATCGCTTAACCGCAAGCGAGTTAATGACGATCAAACATTCGTTGATGGTTAGATTCATACTAATCTCTCGGAATTTGATGGACAATGTGACATCGAATTCGTCGTCATATTTGACAAGTGTATCAATCAGTTCCCGCAATGTGTCGTAATGATTGATGGCTGCATCTAACACAATTTCACGTCTCGCTGAATTGTGCATATTGGCAATCGTTTTTTTGTTCAGTCCTGCATGGATGGCTATATCTGCTGGTCGTAAATCTGGAGATAAAAATACTTCTTTATACCAATCAAGGGTGATTTTCTCATTCTTGAATTTTGCATCTACCACTTTTTTGAAGAAATCAATCACATAATCAAGGAATTGTGCATTCAACAAATTCAAGACTTCAATACGATAATCCTCACCATGCAATAATTTCGTGATGATATTTTTCAGTACCTGATCAGAAAGTGTCATGCTTGTCTCCTCATATCTCCAAACTCGGCCAATGTAAAGAATTGAGGCTGGCTGTTTGTCAGCAATGAAGCGTTACCCAATTTTTGTTGGATTCGCTTCACATATTCGTCATTTTGTTCCGCTAGGAAAAAATAGCGTTTCATACTCAACGCCACGCTGCCCATTGTGCCGCTCCCCGCAAAAGGATCAAAAACCAAATCGCCTACATATGAATAGTATTGAATCACCCGTTTACAAAGTTCTTTGGGAAAAACGGCACTATGCACTTTATCAAATACGGGGTCTACCTTCCATAGATTTGATGTTTCATATCCATCAGGTACTTTGCTTTTCTCAATGGTCTCATCTGCGTAACAGCGCATATTCCAATCGAGCAGGCGGTGTGTTTTTTTACGATAAACCATTAGATATTCCGTCGTTGCATTTGGTTTGTACGCCAATGGTTTACGGTGTTGCAAAAAACCTGCATTGCGGTTTTTTGCGCTTGCTTCTGGTTTTGCCCACACAATATCGTCAATAAAATCCCATCCCATTGCCATTAAGATGGCGTGTAAATCAAAAGGAATGGGATAACGGCGGCTAGAATGTTTACGGCTTATCCGTGGCACAATTACGGGGGATGTATTCACGACCAGAAAGCGTCCCTCTTTTGTAATACGTTGAACTTCACTAAACACCTGCTTCAAAAAGTCTAAATAGGCGTTATAGCTGGAATAAATGGAGTAATCCCGTGCATTATAATAGGGAGGGGATGTAAAAGTTAGATGGATGGATTCATCAGGAACAAAGGGAAGAATCGCTCTAACATCCCCTTGTATAATGCTGTTTTTTAGGTAATTGGGTGAGATAATTTGCAGTTTACGATTTTCCTGACCATTTGTGTACTGCTTATTCAATTCTAAATCAATTAAATCTTGAATAATTTCGTTTGGATGGTTTTGAAGTGTTAATAATTTCTTGCGAATATGTTCGTCTTTTTTGAAGACAAGCAGGGCGCGGATAGTCTGCAAGACAATTTCTGGATCACCATTCTCCAAGAATTCGTACAAGTAGGGTATGGTTGCGCGGGAACGCATCCGCCCTAACGAAGAGACAATCTCTCTGCGGGTAACAGAATCAGTTTCTGCATGAAAAGCATCTAACAGGATGGGAATATATTTTTCATCGGCCAGTTTGCCTAAATTTTTAACGGCCGTATAGCGGATTTTAGGATTATTGTTACTCTCAAGTATCGTTACAAAACAGTCCCCATCAAACCCTCTTGGCAATCTCCCTAGCTGGCTTAACAGGCGCAACAGTTCTGCATCTGTAGATGTTGTTTTTAACAGCGTCTGTAATTGATCGGGATTGTTTTCTTTTAGGTAGGTGACTCTATCTTTTGTCAGCATCGTTTTTGCGGTTTACTTATCCATTCTCCATTCTCCATTCTCAATTTCCCTAATCTTTAAGTTCCAGCCAATTATACCCCACACTGGCATCTACTTTGAGCGGCACGTCGAGGGCGAAGCTGGTGGACATGACCTCTACAATCAACTTTTCGATCTGCTCCGCCTCCTCTTCGGGGGCTTCGACCACCAGTTCATCATGCACTTGTAAAATCATGCGGGTGCGATACTCATCTTGCAAGGCGTTGTGCAGGTTGAGCATCGCTAATTTGATGATGTCGGCGGCTGTGCCTTGAATCGGATGATTGATCGCCGCCCGTTCGGCCGCAATTTGCATCTGTTTGTTACGGCCGCCACTGGGGGATTTGAAGATGGGGAAGTAACGGCGACGGCCAAAGAGCGTTTCCACATACCCCTGCTCCCGCGCCAATGCTTTTGTGTCGTCCAGATATTTCCGAATGCCGGGGAAGCGGGCGAAATACGCCTTCACATATTTTTCCGCCTCCGCCAACGTCAAGTCGGTTTCGCGGGAGAGGCGGAACGCGCCCATGCCGTAAATGAGGCCAAAGTTGACCGCTTTGGCGAAGCGGCGTTGGTCGTACACCACTTCTTCAAGCGGGATGTTGTAAATGGCGGCGGCGGTCATCGAATGGATGTCCAGATTTTGATGGAACGCATCGAGCAACGCTTCGTCTTGGCTGACATGCGCCAACACGCGCAATTCAACCTGCGAATAGTCGGCGGTGATGAATTTCCATCCCGGCCGCGCCACGAAACCGCGCCGAATTTGTTGCCCCACCTTGCTGCGGATGGGGATATTTTGCAAATTTGGTTTACTGCTCGCCAATCGCCCCGTCACCGCGCCCGTTTGATTGAAACTGGTGTGGATGCGCCCCGTTTTGGGGTTGACCATCAGCGGCAGCGCGTCCACATAGGTGCTTTTGAGCTTGCCCAATTCGCGGTATTCCAAGATGGCATCAATCATGCCGCTCTCGTCTTGAGGTTTTAAGTCGGCAAGCACACTGGCGGCGGTGGAATAGTGGCCGCTCTTCATCTTTTTTATCCCCTGACGCGGCAAATCGAGGGTATTGAACAGCACATCGCTGAGTTGTTGGGTCGATTTGATGTTGAACGGTTCGCCCGCGATTTGATGGATGGTTTGTTCCAATTCGTGCAAGCGCGTCGTTAATTCGGCCGACATTTGGGTGAAAAAGGGGATGTCAACGCCGATTCCCTCGCGCTCCATCGCCGCCAAGACGGGGATGAGGGGGAGTTCGAGATCGAGCAATTTTTCCAGCCCTTTTTCCTTAATTTCGGCTTGCAAGGGGGCGACGAGGCGCAGGGTCATGTCGGCATCGGCGGCTCCGTAAGGGGC
>WFSA01000139.1 GCA_015486215.1 Anaerolineae bacterium
GACAGGCACTTCGTGAGGGTAAACTCTTTTAGGCGGGAATCCACTCCTCGAAAACATATGGATTCCCGTCTTCACGGAGCCTGCCCTCACGAAGGTGGGGGAATGACAAACGTGTAATTATTTTTCATGCATGGCCTAACTACTCAGCTATTGTCCAAATTAACCACGAAGACACGAAGAACACGAAGTTTTTTAAGATTTTCTTTGTGATCTTTGCTTCTCTGGGGAGACTTGACAAATTTTCCTGATGATACTCGTGTAAAATAAAGTGCTGATGAAATTTGTCAAGCCTTGTTCACGATTTATTGAGAAGGTAGCCTGCCGTCTAATTAGACGCATAGGCGACTTTTCTATCCCGCCGACGGGCTAACTCGCTGGTGTACTGTTTGCCAAGTTTGTCAGCATGTTGCCGCGCCCACTCTGTCAACGCCGTCACCCCCGCAGGCGGCGCGTCTACATAGAGCAAATCGCCCATCAATCCTTCAATTTCGCCATCGGTGATGACGACATCATCGACAAAACGGCCGGCGACAGCCCCAACCAGATACCCCGTCCATGGCGGCACGGAGATGATACGGCGGCGGCAGCCAAGAATATCTCCTAATTTTTCGACCAGTTCACGATAGGTAAATGTCTCAGGGCCAATGGCGTTGATGACGACATTTTCCCGCTCGCGTCCCTGTTCGACCGCCAATCGGGCTAAATCGTCAACGTAAATGGGTTGTAAGCGATAACGGCCGTTTCCAAATACCCCAAACAGCGGCAATTTACGCAGCATCCACGCGATATTGTTGATTAAAATATCCTCTTTGCCAAAAATCACCGTCGGGCGCAGGATTGCATACGGGATACCCGTCGCTTTTAACGCCTCCTCCAGCCGCGCCTTGCCGCTAAAATACTCCAACGGAGAGTCGATTGACGGATTGGTGATGCTGACATGGACGATACGCTCCACGCCCGCTTTTTTGGCCGCTTCAAACATGATCAATGTATTCTCCACCGCGTTCGCATGGGCGAAGGTTTTATGGTTAAAACGCACCCAATAGGTGTTATATAGCACCTTCGCCCCGCGCAACGACTCGACCAATTTTTCTGGCTGATTGAAATTGAAAAGACGGGGTTGAACACGGCCGTTAAACTCATTTTCCCGCTCAACCGAATTAGTTATCGTGCGGACACGATGCCCCTGCGCCAACAATCGCCGCGCAATATATTTACCCGAATACCCAAATGCTCCCGTCACTACATGTAATTCTGACATACCAACATCTCCTGGGAATGAACAATTAACAATTTATTGTTCATTATTCAGTATCTTCTCAATAAATCGTGGACAAGACTTGACAAATCTCATCAGCACTTTATTTTACACGAGTATCATTAGGAAAATTTGTCAAGTCTCTCTAGAATACTGAGAAGATACATTATTCATTATTCATTGTTTTCTTGAATAGGCTTGGCAAGGCACTCACGCGTAAATTGTCGAGTGCAGTGAAGGCGGTGACCATGTTATCTAGCGAATTGAAGAACGATTCCATCCCTTTTAGCCGCTCTTTGTAGAAATCATTTAGCTCGGGATCGACGGGATTGGTCACAGTTTTCACCATATCCAAACTTTCCCCCACCGTATCCAATGCCAGACCGAACTCTGTTTTTTCCCGCTCTTTCAGCACGCCGCGCACGATTTTCCACATATCCGCTTCGGCCGTGTAATAATCTTTACGGTCGCCCAACTTCATCTTTTTATGCACCATGCCTAGCCGTTCCAGCGTGCGGACATTGGTGCTGACCGCCCCTTTGCTGACCCCAGCCTGCTTAACCAACTCATCCAAACTAACCAAGTCGGGTGAAAGATAAATCACGCCATAAATTGCCCCCATCGCTTTGGAAAAGCCCCAAAATGAGCCAATTCGGCTCATCCCTTGAATAAAATTCTCTTTTGCAATTTGTAATTCGTCGTCCATCATTTTCTCCGTTCTTGTTGTTTAGTTTGAACTAAATGAATTGTACAAAACAAAAACGGCCGTGTCAAGGCCGTTCTTTCTTATTCATTATAGAGGGATGGAGCGCAGATTATCCCGTCACTCTCGATAGCGTAACAGTCGCAGCGCGTTGATGATAACCACAACCGTGCTGCCTTCGTGGACAATCACCGTGCCGCTCAATTTCATCACCCCAGTGACCGATGTGAGGATGAGCATCATAATTACGCCCAGCGCGATGAAGAGATTTTGTTTGATAATCGCTCGGCTGGCACGGCTGAGGCCGACGGCGAACGGTAATTTGCCCAAATCGTCAGCCATCAAGGCGACATCGGCCGTTTCTAGGGCAACGGCCGTTCCCGCCCCGCCCATCCCAATCCCGACTGTCGCCGTCGCCAGTGCGGGAGCATCATTCACCCCATCGCCGACCATGCCGACCGTGCCATATTTCTGTTGAAGCGACTTAATCGCCGCCAATTTATCTTCGGGCATCAGATCGGACATCACCTTTGTAACGCCGGCCGCTTGCGCCGCATTGGCGGCTGCATCGGCATTATCGCCCGTGAGCATGACTAACTCTTTCACGCCCAAATCGAGCAGTCGCTTTAAGGTCTCGTCCACATGGGGACGGACGGTATCAGCCAACGCCAGCGTGCCTAAAAATTGGCCGCCAAATGTGACGGACATCGTTGTTTTGCCTTCACTTTCCAACTGCGCGATGGTCTCTCTTGCCTTTGCATCTACCCCATCCCCGTCAAATAATTTTAGCGAGCCGATAAGGACAGAACGGCCGTTTATCACGCTCTTCACCCCGCGCCCAGCCACATTTTCCAATCCGTCAGCGACAGGCAGGGAGAGTGTTTTCTCAACGGCCGTTTGCACCACAGCCAACGCCAACGGATGGTTCGATTGTTGTTCAACGGCCGCCGCAACACGCAATAATTCATCCGCCCCGACTCCCTCAGCTGGAACAATATCTGTAATTTGGAAGTTGCCCGTCGTCAACGTCCCTGTCTTGTCGAACGCCATCACCTGCACGTCGCCTAAATTTTCCAAATGCTGCCCCCCTTTGATGAGAACGCCGTTCCGTGCCGCTTGCGCGATGCCCGCCAACACCGCTGCCGGCGTTCCCAACGCCAACGCACACGGAGAAGCACCCACAAGCAGTAACATGGCGCGGTAAAAACTTTCCTGCAATGTCGCCATATGGAGCAGAGGGGGAACGGCCGTCACCAACAAAACCATCACAAAGACGGCGGGGACGAAGACAGCCGTGAATTTCTGCGTGAACTGCTGCGTCGGGCTTTGCTCCCTTTGCGCGTCGGCGACCATCTGCATCACCCGACTAAGCGTGTTATTCTTCGCCAATTTGCTGACTTTGACCTCTAAGGCAGCTTCTTGATTGATGGTGCCAGCAAATAATGCGTCCCCGATCCCTTTTTCAACGGGCATACTTTCGCCAGTGATGGCACTCTGATCAATCGCACTGCGCCCAGCGGTAATTTCACCATCCACTGGCACACGGTCGCCCGGCCGAACAACGACGACATCGCCGATGGCTAACCCGTCCACCGCCTCTTCGACAATGCGAGCTCCTCGTTTGACGCGGGCTGTTTTGGGCATTAGCTCGCCCAGCGCGTCCACCGCATTTTGGGCACGCTCAAGGGCGTAATGCTCGCCCGCATGACCTAAGCTGAACAAAAAGAGCAAAAACGCCCCTTCTGACCATTGCCCCAAAACGGCCGCCCCCACAGCCGCCGCCAGCATCAAAATATCGGTGTCAAACCGCCCTCTAAATAGGTCGGGAATGCCGTGAATGGTGATGTCATACCCGCCGGCAGCGTAGGAAAGCAGGTAAAAAATGAGGGCAGCATTGGCAGACATATCAAAAAAAGTCTCACCCAGCCAGCCGATCAGGAAAAATCCAGCAGCTAATCCAACTAAAATGAATTCCCATCGCTCCTGCACCCACGCAGGCATGATGGATGGAGCCTCAGTGTGGTCGCAACCCACGCCATGAGAGTGTGAATCGGTGGCACAAACGGCCGTTTCGTTATGATGGTGATCGTGTTCTGTGTTCATAAAAATGTGCGAGGGGCAAGGAGCAAACTTGCAAACCTGCATACATGCAAACTTGCATACTCCCCTCTCCCTACTCCGTAACGTGTTCTAATCCAAATTGATACAGTTTAGAGATGTGATCGTCGTCAAGGCTGTAAAAAACATACCGCCCCTTCTTCCGCGCACGCACCCATCGCATCTGTCGTAAATGGCGCATATGATGGGAAACGGCCGATTCGCTGATATGTACAAGTTCTGCCAACGCGCCTACATTCATCTCACCCTCTGTCAATGCGGCAATGATGCGGACGCGGCTGGTGTCGCTTAATGCGCTGAAAAGTTGGGCAATTTGGGCGGCGATTACTTCGTCAACTACTGTTCGTTTATTGTTCATAATTTAATACCTGAATATGTGCTCATATATTGAGGTATTGTAGTAAAAAAAATTTAGTTGTCAAACAAAGTGAACCAAAGGTATCTTCTCAATAAATTGAGAAGATACCTTTCGGGTTTTATTTAATCCTCATTCCTAAAGGGAAAAACGGCCGTTTTCCCCTTCACCCATCCCTAGCTCACCCTACAAATCCAGCACATTATTCCGAATCCCAAACACATTCTGCGGATCATACGCCTCCTTCAAGCTCTTGATCAGCTCAATACTGCCATCCGAAATCGCTTGCGGCATATAATCCTTACGCAGCTTGCCAATCCCGTGATGATGAGAGATAGAACCGCCATTTTCCATAATCACCCCGCGCAACTCATGCTCAATCTTGCCAAAAATCGCCTCCGCATCATCCACACCCTTGATGCTGAACGCATGGGTAAAGTAAATGCACACCCCCGTATGATACAACTGCGTAATACGCGGCGACACATACGGCACACCGGGGAATCCATACTCATGATGCAGCTCATGGCCGCGCTTATGCACCGCCTCCAACACATCATGAATTTTACTCCACGGAACCGTCGTCTCATACGTCTCGCCGATAGCGTGATAATCAGCCATGAAATCGCGCAAATAGGCGATAGCATATGTCAACATATAGCCCCGTTTGCCATTCCCTTCGCCGCCAGATGTCCCTTTATACTTCTTCGCCAGCCCAAAGACAGCCTTTTTCTGATAAGCAACCTCCGCCTTGCTGCCTTCCATCACCACTGTAGCCACAACCAGTTCGTTTGGGTCGTATTTCAGCACTTTTGTCAGCGCAAATTTCTCAACTTTACCCATCATTGCCTGCGAAGAGGTCAACTCAGGCTTCAACGCCGATCCAAAGCGGAATTGAATATTGTCCAATAACCGAATACTGGCGGGGATGGTTCCCTTTTTGGTCAACTCTTCCAAATAGGCGATACCCGTTTTCATATCGGGGAACACGATGGAGCCAAATTCAACAACTTCTGGCAGGGGATGGATTTTAATAACCGCTTTTGTAATCAGCCCAAAGTTGCCTTCGCTACCGATGACAAAATTTTTCGGCTGGATACCGATAGAACTGCGTGGCACACTCATCGCATGTTCAATGATGCCATGTGCTGAGACCATCGTCACATTTTGCACGATCTCTTCGATATTGCCGTACTTATTCTTCTTCATGCCGCTGGCATTGGTCGCAATCCAGCCGCCCAGCGTGGACAATTCCATGCTGTCTGGCTCATGGCCGCTGGTATACCCTTCTTTTGCCAACGCCTCTTCAAGCTGTGTGCCAGTGATCCCCGCCTGCACCAACGCCATATTATTCGTTTTATCTATCCACAAAATTTCACGCATACGGCGCATATCAACGGCGACCATCATACGCGGCTCTTGCTCTAGCGTGGGCAATTTGAGAGCGCAGCTCACGCTTGTGCCGCCGCCAAACGGCACAATAACAACATCATGCTTGGCCGCAAGGGCGATAATTTGCTGTGCATCCGCATCCGATTCAGGCCAAAATACCATATCGACAGAGCGGGCGAGTTTGCCAAATAGTACGGTAAACACTTCATCTACCGTCGTCTGCCCATGACTGTGAAATAGGCGGGTTTCATCTTCAAAGCTAAATTGGTCAGCATTAAAGGCGGCGGTGACGGCTTGATGGAATGGTTCGTTCACTCGCGCTTTGGTCACATATTTGTCTTCTATTTCTGGCTTTACATCGGTTATGTCCACCTTGACTTTGAGAATTTCTTCGATGTACGGCAGCAAGCCGGGCATCGTCGTGTTTGATAAGTCGTATCGGTGTCCAGTGACGGTGACGGAATGATCGGGGTTAGCGATAAATTTTGTATCAGCAAAGCCCCATTTATGTCCCCATGGGGTATCGTCTTGGGGGATATTATTTGTGTTATCAGTCATGTAACGATCTCCTTCGATAAGGCTCCGCAGATTATGCATATTTTTGCAAATTAAACGATAAAATTTGCGAAAATCTGTGTAATCTGTAGATAATTTGTATTTTCTCAATAAATCGTGGACAAGACTTGACAAATTTCATCAGCACTTTGTTTTACACGAGTATCATTAGGGAAATTTGTCAAGTTTCCCCAGAATACTGAGAAGATACGATAATTTTTTAAATACATATCAAGACGGTAATAATAACAGGATGTTAGGGCGATTGCATACTCATCTTTTACAGAAAATTGAGTTGATTTTGTTTTGAAATTGGACACTGATCATGCTGATTTCACTGATTTTGATCTTTTTATCAGTGTAATCAGTGTCTACTTTTTGGGGTTGCATATTCCAAATCGCGCTGCACCGTTTTTAGTAGCTCCGTAATTGACATAACATGTGAATTGTGGGGAATTTATGCGTTATGATTGTCGTGATCGTATTTCGTGATCGTTTTCGTGATCGGTTTTTTCGATTTTTGATCACGAAAACGATCACGATCACGAATTAAGGCGA
>WFSA01000140.1 GCA_015486215.1 Anaerolineae bacterium
ACGGCCGTTCCCTCAACCACTCCTCCAACCCTTCCCGCGAAAACCGCCACGTCCCTCCCACCTTGCGGCCAGGCAACTCCCCCTCCTGCACCAACTTATAAACCGTAGATTTCCCCAGCCTCAAATAGTCAGAAACCTCTTCCACAGTCATCACCATTTCTTCTTGCTGATTCACAAAGCACCTCTTATCATTAGGGTGTGTTTCATTTCAGTAGAAGTGACAGTCACGGGGCGCATAGTTTTGGGTAAACAAAGTCCGTTCGCCCCGTGACAATCACTTTGGTTCAACTCATTTGAAACACACCCTTATCATTAAACGATCTCTACACCATCAACAAAAATGATACATTTTGTTGGTTACTTACCCTTACTATAACCCTATGTCTGTTTTGTATACTTTCTTACCAACCAATTTCAATTAATGGTCAAATTGGTATTTTTATCCTGAAAAACCCCTATTTTCACGGTCTATTACTCGATTTTGTCAGGTATTGATGGATATTTCACCGCTGTCTAATGCAACAAAAGCAATGATGGATAAATACCCAACGGCCGTTTCCACCCCCAAAATCATCATCTTGCCCGCCAGCGGCTCGCTGCAAGCCATCCCCCTTCATCACCCTGTCCTCTGCTCACCTCACACCCTATTCCCTCACTTAAAAGTACGGGAACAATTGAAATTAACGGCCGTTCTCCACAACACCCTTCTTAATCCTCCACCTTTCAGCCTCACCGACTACCTCGACCAACCCATTAGCGATTTGCCCCACGCCACACGCCATACGCTGGCACTCGCAAACGGGTTGATGGCCGACCCCGACAGTTTGCTTCTCATCGGTTTGGGCGATGGATTAAGCCAGCCCGCTCAACAGCAGCTATGGCAGCACATTCGCGCCGCCCAACAAGAGCGTCCACGCCTTATTTTTTTTGTGACTGGCAACCTGAACGCCAGTCACGCTATAGCTGATGAAGTCTGGCAAATTAAAGATGGGCACATCATGCAAAAATGGGGAACGGCCGATTTACCCGCCCATCTAACCCCCTCCACGCAATACGCGCTGACATTTTCTTCACGAAAAACGGCCGTTATCTTCCACAAAAAAATCACCACAGCCCCCCGCGAATTCGGACTGCTCAATTGCACCATCGCCCCCGATAATTCATACACCCTAAACTTGTCCGTAGATGGTAAAAGAAGGATCGCCTCGCTTGTACGAACGGCTGGGTACGATCTCGTCACCTTTCGCACGCTGCCGCCACGATTGACAATGAACAATGAGCAATTAACAATTGACGGCTGGCAATCAGCAGCCAGTGATCCATCGCTGAAAGCAGCATTTGCCATCGCGCAATCGGAATGGCGACGGCATTTTCGCAGTTTTTGGTGCGGGGCAAATGTGCTGCTTTCAAATATCTTGCTGTTGGCGATGGCTTTGGGGACTTTACAAGCGTTCGGGCAAATCTCGACAACAAGTTGGCTTTTAATGCTTGGTGTCACGTTGTTGATGTCAGCCGCTATGCCCATCGGCTGGGGCGTGGAAGCGATGAGCCAATGGCATAAAAAACGGGATGGGTTGTCGTACACGCAAGTATTGCCAATTGCGCCGCTCGCACTTTGGAGCGGGCTGGTTGGCGGGCAGGCGTTGATTTTGTTGACCCACACGGCCGTTTTCCTGAGCATCTGGGCGTTTGCCTTTGCCGATAACATCCCTTTTGTCCTCACTTGCCTTCTGTTTTGGGGATTGATGGCTGTGAACGGGTTAGCAATCACCCCGTTGCTGGCGCGCATCCCGCGTACAACAGGGCAGGCGTGGTTTGTCGGATGGAGCGCATTCGCCGCCATCATTTTTAGCGGCACAGCCCTCAACAAAACCCCCGTTAATTATTGGCCGATAGCGTGGATTTGGCCGTTCACTGCGGATTTGACCGCATTGGCACAGGGAGCAACGGCCGTTTCCTCCATCCACCTCATCATCCCCATCACCCTCTCATTATCCACAACCGTATTATGGAGTTGGCTTGGCATCCGTTCGCTTCGTCAACCCATCATGCACCCGCAACCCCATGAGTGAATTCATTGAGATCATCCTCCAATTCCGCCAACAAAACAGCAGCGTCGCTGGTGAAGATGGCGATGAGCATTACCACGTCGCCGTCAAACAAGCACCAGGGTACGGGTGGGGCGGCCCCGTCGCCGGAAATGAACTCGACAGTGGCGAAATAGAAACCATCCGCCTCCTGTATCGTAAATTCATCGCCCGCCAACAACGGATGGGTAATACATTGGATGAGCGCGACGGCCACATCTTGCGGATTGTGGGCGATAAACTGTATCAAGCCCTGCCTGAAAGCGTGCAGATACGATTAAACGAAGCGTTAACCGTCGCCCGCAGCCAAAGTAAACCGCTTTTGCTCACACTCGCCTTTGAGTCGTCGGCAGAAAGTTTACTTGTGCTGCCATGGGAACTGTTGCACCATCGGGACGGCCGTTTCTTCTTCGCTCTGCAAGGCGGCGGCATTGTGCGTCAGATCAGCCTGCCCCCCGACTGGAATCCTCACTCAGATTTCCATCCTCACAACATACTTGGCCTGTGGGCAGAGCCAGACGGTATCTCACCGCTGGACGAGCGGCGGGCGACTGGCCCCTCTCCCGATCATCCCAACTCCATTCAATGGCGGCAGGGGGTGGACAGCCTTGCCCAATTACAAGAAGCAGCCGCAACTGGTGAATTCGACAGCTTACATCTAACCGCACACGGCCGTTTTGGGAGCGATTGGGGTAGTTTTACGATGGCATTGGAAGATGAAAACGGCCGTCCCCACTGGATCAGTGCCGAGCAATTAACGACGATGCTTCATCAATACCCCTCCTTGCGCTTCATCTATCTCGACGTGTGCGGCGGCGATCCCGTTGCCGCCAATGCTCATCCTGGTGGATTGGCGCGGCAATTATTGGGGATGGGATTAGCTGGTACTATCGTCATGCAGGACACGATGGGGCAAGCGGCATCAGGTGCGGCCGCCCACGCTTTTTATCGAGCGATTGGGCAAGGGGATGGGATAGAAACGGCCGTTACCGCCGCCCGCATCGCCATCCGTTTGCAAGAAGACGACATCATCCATTGGAGCATCCCCGCCCTCTATCAACCTCCGCGCCCGCCCCGCCGCCATACCCTGTGGGCAGATTGGGTATTAGACCGCATCATCCCCAATGAAAACCTCCTCCTCGCCTTGCCCATTATGGCACTTTTACTTTTAATCGCCTGGCTCTCCAATCAATTGGCACAAATCAGCCTGCATCATCCCAGCGATTGGATAACGCTGCCCGCCTTGCTGATGGCAACGACGCTTATTTCCCTGCTAACAGCTGCCGTCACCACCCAAGATCAGGCAAAATTAGGGATGATGTACAAGCTCAAAAAATGGGATTGGCTGCCCTTTCTCATTCACAAATATTTCAGCGCAGCCCTCTGGCCGATGTTTGTATGGATAGTGGGATGGGGGTTCTGGCTTGGCCTTTATCTGGCAGGATGGGGGACGCAGTTACCCCGATTGGCGCGGCAACTAGTTTGGCTGTTCATTCTAATCGGTGTTGCCCTGTCTTCTCATATCGGGGCGCGGCAAGCGATTAGACAAAGTTTGCTCTTTTTGAAGGTTGGATTTACCGCCTTTCCCAATCAACTCATTAATTATGTCATGTTACTGTTTCTACTTTTCCTAACACCCTTTCTGCCATTGCTGTTTGCAGGAGCAATATGGCGGATGGGAACGGCCGTTGGCATTTTGTGAGGTGACAGTCACTGCCCGTATTGACTCGTCTCGACAGGATAATGTGGGCAGGGACTGTCATCTAGTCCAAGAGTTATTTAAGAGTAACTCTACTTTTGACAAAGACGCAATCGGAACGGCCGTTTCCACCACACCATCATCATCGGTAACGGCCGTTTCTACCCGCCCTCCATAACTTATCCGCACAACCTGCCCCGATACATCAAATAAATCAGGGCGATCCACTTGCATAATCAGGCGGCAAGTCAATTCCGTCTCCCGTTCGACGCGAATCGTGAGTAGATACGGCAACGGGCTGCCCACGCGCTGATTGAAAATCGTGCGGCTGTCGCCGATTTCCTCACCATGCAACACAGGAACAGTCTGGGGCGCAAAACCAATCCGCAACTGAAAACCACCATCCCGCTCTTGAGCCGTCACGCTATACATTTTTTGCCACAACGCTTCCGCCTGTCCGCGCACGTATAAGGCCAACGCTCCGCGTGTCTGTCGAATCGCATTCCCCAATTGTTCCCGCCATGTTTCAGGGATGGGGGTGATGGCTTGGTTAACGGCCGTACTGAGCCGTGTCGAAGCGGCCGTTTCCCCCCTCTCCTCTGCCAACAAAATAGCCAACTTATCAATAACTTCCCCCGCCGCAACCCGCTGTTCGGGTGATAACGTCGCCCGCTCTGCCAGCATACTCAAATAGACTTCTCGCGGAGATACCGCTTGGGCGGCTTGGCTCATGGTGAAAACGGCCGTTTCCATCATCACCACCAACTCCCCATACGCCTCCGCCAGCGGCACAGACGCTTCAATCAGGCGCATCTCATTCGCATACAGCACATCTACATCTTCCCCCGCTGCTGCCGCGTCAGCAATTTCTGCCAGCAGTTCATCATCTATTATTTCAACAGGCTCTTCTATTAATAGGTGTCGCAATTCCAATAAAGGATCAGGCATTGTCTTCATCCGTTTATTTCTATAATCCACTGTAGTCATACGCTGTACAAAGCATTGCTTGTCATCACAGATAACGCTTCATACTCAATCTGGCAATTCAAACATAAATCAAGGTGATAAGCCACGTCAGGGTATAAACTGTCTACCAGTTGATCCGCTAACTCGTCGCTGACAAACAACGGCAGCATATCCTGACATTGCGGACAAAAATCAGTAACAAAGGGCAGATCGACTGGCTCATGCAATTGCTGCGTCAATCGCTGACGTGTCAGTTGTACATCAAACATCGTTATCCACCTCTCTAGCCGTACCCAAAATTTGTAACAATTCCTGTCGTTGCAATGATGACAGATTGCGTAACCGCTTCACCACACGCGCCTTTAATAGACGGATTTCATGTGGTTTTTTCCCAAGAAGTGCAGCGATCTCTTTCGGCGCAAGGCCATCCAAAAAGAACGCTGCCGCCACCTGCCGCTGCAACGGTGTCGGCAAATGCTGTTGAAAAAACATCTGCAACTGTTCTTCAATTTCTTGATCGGCCATCTCGTTTTCCATCCCCCGTCGGTTGACTCCATTATTTTCAAGTGCGGTCAAACCAGTCACGCTCACCGCCAGTTTCTCTTCCCACCGACTGTCCGCATCATCCGTTCCCATCGCTTCCAAAGAGATGATTTTGTCTTCTCCCCGTTTTTTTGCTGACCGCTTGCGGTGCATATCAATCTGTTTGCGCCGTTGTGTCTGCAAAGCATATGCCCACAATGTGCGCGGCGCACGCAACCCCTTTTGTCGTAATTTAGATTGCAATTCAATTAATGTCTCTTGTACTACATCTTCTTGCTCCTGTAAATGGGATGTTACTTGATGTGCCTGTTTGGTTAGCCACACACTAAATTCATGCCACGCCAACTGATATTGCTCATCATCATGCGGCATGCAACACGCATCATGCAAAATAACGGCATATTGCTGCCAAACGATGGTTTTAAGCATCTGCGCATTTGCCATTTGTACCACATTTCTCTTTTGTAAATCATCCCAAATTTGCACAGCAAGCAAGGCAGGAGAAATCAATCCCCATCCCTGCCCCAACATATATTGGGTAACAATATACGTTGTTTTTTCTTGAGTCAATCCAACTTCTTCAATAAACAATTTCCAGCCCCTTACCGTTTCAAATTAGTTTTATTATGGCGATACGTTTTTTGAACTCCTTACGTCTTTTCTTATTAAGCACGGTGGCCGCCGAGTAAACAGAAAAACATTTAACTATTTAAGGAGATAAACTATGTCTATTCGAGAAAATATATCCCGTGTACTGTTCTTTGGCCTATTGTTGACAATGTTGATTGTACCCGTAGGGTATGCAGTAACCAACATTCAACTCGCAAGCCACAATGATGCCAAGTTCACCCTCTTCCAATCGGAAGATACAGATGATGCGCCAGCGGCCGTTATCGCTTCTGACTGCAACGGTGGCGGTTCAAATGGAGGTTGCGGCGGATAATTATTTAGTTTAGCCAATTTATTATAGAAAGGGCTTTCTTCATAATAAGAAAGCCCTTTCTAGATCGTTTATGTATCCTCCTAGATTTTTGCTAGATACTCTGTCAATCAGGGTACGCCAATACATTGATACCCCGCCCAATGCAAAACGGCAACCCTCTCCCCCACCGCCATCCTTTGTGCCGCCGCCAGTGCCGCCGCCGCCGCTTTGCCCTCTTGCCATTGGGTATAAAACTGCTGCATAAAGCGTGGCGTTGTCTTATCAAGCAATTGCCACAGGCTGCCAACCACCTGCTGCGCTCCGGCTGCCAGGCAAGTCGTGGGCAATCCCATCGCCTCATCCCCCGTATACAAACGACTGCGTAAGCCGCTGCACGCCGAAAAAGTGACCAATGGTGGTAATGGTGTCAATTGTCGCAGTTCGTCCAGCCATAAATCACGATCATACAAAGCGATGCCGCTCAATCGCCCCGTTATCTGATCGGTAAAAGCGTGGGTGGCGATGTGCAAAAAGGGATGGGTGGCCCAAACTGGTTGTTGTTGTCTTTGTTGTAAATTGGCAACGGTAGCCGCTTCATTTGTTAACAGATGCGGGGTGGGCGCGAGTAATTGTTGTAACCCTTGCCGCTCTTCGGCAATAGCGGTCAGCCGCGTATGCCGCTCCTGAAAATCGGAGATTGTTACCAGTAAGCCAGGCACTTGGCGATTACTTTCAGTTGGCCGCTGCCATAATTGGAGCAAACTATGTAAGGAAGGGACAATGACAGGCACAGCCGTTTCCACCAACCACATATTCCTTAACGACGAACGCAACCCCGCCCACGGCAACTGGTGCAGTTGCCCATGCGGTGAAATAATCAACGTTGTTTCTGGCGTTAGCTGCGACCAAAGGGCGGGCGGTAACAATATGTCGCCTAAAAATGCGAGAGATTGACGAGCGTTCGGACGACGGCATTGGCGTTGCGTACAAGCCAACAAAGCATCATGAAGCCGGCCATTTAGCTGCGTTGTCTGTAGCTGCACCTCATCGGGAGTAACGATAATGCAGTAGACGGTCGTTTCCGTCGTATAATAATCTAACGCCACCCAAGATGAACCGAGCTGCCGCTGCGCCATTTGATGCCACCGAGACAACATAAACGACTGCCATTGGCTGTTGATGCCATCTGGCGTAACTGTGCGTTCCCACTTAGCCATCGCCACATGGTACGCTTTTACCTTTTCCAGGAATTCGGCGTGCAATTCAGCCGCTGTCAGGTACGTCAGAGCATTGCCTTGCTGTGCCTGATTAAGCCGATTTTGTAGCCAACGAATCTCCAATACTAAATCCTGTATCCCGTCTGGCAGCGCGGCGGTGGTTGGCTCCGACTGTGTCAACTGCTGCATCACCGTTTGCGCTTTGCTTTCTTCCACAAATTGCAGCGCCGCCGTTTCATCCACCTCCTGAAAAGCCAGCGCGATGGCACTATTAGTGTGCAGTACAGTATGATGTAAATAAGAACCAGCCAATGCTGGCTGCCACAATTGGCGGCGCTGCCGTGTCAAGGCGGCCATCCCGGCGCGGTAATGGCGCAACGCTTCTTGCGACATCTGCCGTTGGCGGGCATCATGCGCCAATGCCATCTGTCCCTGCCATTGGATTTCGGCCGTTTCGCTGAGTGCCAGTGCTTCTTGCCAGGCAATTCGCGCCCGTTGCGATTGTTCCCATCCTGCATAAACGCGCCCTAACGCCAGTAAACAGGCGGCCTGTTCGGTAATCATGCCCATTTCTGTGAAGCGGGCAACGGCTGTTGCTAAATGTTTTTCTGCTGCTTGCCAATCATAATCAGCCAACAAATGTTCGGCCAACAAGCGGTGCGCGAGTGCCAATAATGGTAATGCGCCCTGCTTCGTTGCTAATAGCAACGCTTGCTGTAACCAATTAGTCGCTTCTTGATGATTCTGGCGACTATATTCTATCTCCGCTTGCAGTAAGAATAGTTGAGGCAACCATTCTCGTTGCTGGCATTGCTCATAAAGATCAATCGCCTCATTCAAATATAAAACAGCCTGCTTAACATCCCCCAATTTTATCCATACGATACCTAATCGCCAGGCGCAACCAGCCATACGATCGGTAAGCGAGCGTTGTTGAAACGCCGCATATGCCCGTTCCAAATTATGAAGAGCCTGATGATAATGTCCTCTTTGGTATTGAACATCTCCCTGATTCATAAATGTTAAGGCCAATAACCACTCATAACCAATTTTTCGATAAAGATTCTGCGCTTTACCAAAATAGGCCAAGCTATTTGTGTAATCTCCTCGAAATAGTTCAAGTTGACCCCAGTCAAGTAAATTATCAGCTTGCAAACCTGGTATTTTGTATACAGCGTAAATTTTTCCCGCTTGTTGCAACATTTGTCGTGCCTGTACAGGCTGCCCTGCATAATTGTAAAGTTGTGCCAGCCCTCCCCAACATTGTGCCTGCCATAATGGCAAATCCAGCGCTTCAAATTGCGCCGCCGCCTCTTGAAACATACTTTCAACCGTCGCTAACTCGCCCGTCATCACTCGTGTCAACTGCGCTAGGTTGTACCGCGTAATGGCGGCCAACACCGGCATTTTTTCATCTGTAAAAATCGTTAACACCTGTTCTAAATTTTCCAATGCAACTGGAAAATCTGATTGGCGTCGTTGGTAGGCGGCATAGGTATATAAACAACGCGCCTGACCCAACCAGTCATGCGCGGCGGCAAAGGCAACTTCAGCTTGCTCCACCTGCACGGCAGCTTGGGCAAATTGTCCGGTCAGTAAATAGGCGTAAGCTAGGGAAAGGCGGCAATCAGGAGCAAATTGGGGGAAATACGTTTCGATAATGGGCAGGGCGGCTTCTAATGTGGCGACCGCTATGGTGAAGTTGGGGCGCGTCCAAGGGATGGCGTTCGCTTGCCAATCGCAAACGGCCGTCCACCCTTCTTCATTCAACGCCACAAACCCAGCTTTCGCTTGCGCGGCGGCGATG
>WFSA01000141.1 GCA_015486215.1 Anaerolineae bacterium
CCATATCTTGATAAGCGGTGTCTAAATCATGATAAATGACATGGGGACGCACTAAATCTTCAATAAAACGATCAATACGATTACGACCAATGACGGCATACAACCCTTCATAAACTTGTTCATCAAGGGTCACCGTTAATTGTTTCTGCATTATATTTTCTCCCGTGGTTCCAAGAAGTCAGGGTTTTTGCAAAAGCCTGACTTTTATTGCTCTGCATTTAATTTGGAGGGTTCCATACAAATTGGAATCAACTTAATGTAATTTATGAAACGTAATGGCTCGTAAAATCTGGTCAATACAATCATCAAAATTGTGCTTAATATCATACTCCCATAATCGAATGATAGACCATCCCTCTTGTGATAAAGCTTCGCTGACTTCTTTATCACGTTCTCTATTTCTGGCTATTTTCTTTTCCCAATAGGATGTATTGGTTTTAGGCATTGTAAAACGAACTGGATGACCATGCCAAAAATCAGAATCAATGAAAACAATAACTTTTTTACGCCGAAAAACAATATCTGGCTTGCCGATAATGTTATTGACATGTTTAGCAAAATAGATTTTCCTGCGCCGTAACTCTCGCATAACCATCAGCTCAGGCTTTGTATTTTTTGAGCGGATATTACGCATATTCTTTTGCCGTTGTGCCTTTGTTAAATTATCCATCCTGCGGCGGCGAAAAATCCATCAAGTAGTTTTCATCATCCACTTTGTAAAAGTCCACATCAGTCCGCCCATACCGTAGAAGGTCTTCCTTCGTGACAAATTGTCCGTCCGACAGGCCAAGCCGCTTACGAAAGTATCTTCCCAACAAGCTGTTATTATGCGGGGTCTCAATAGCTTTTGCGCTTTGCTGCGCCCGACGACAAATCAAAGTGTCATTATCGTCAGTGTGTACCGTAAAATGCTGAGGCGGCAGTGGAAAGAAATCACTGTTATAAACTTTTGCTTTCAACGGGATATACGCTTGATTACGCTCCCGTTTGTATTCAAACCGATGCCCCCAATTTAAGCTTGAGCGCGGAGCAACATCATTATACCTGCTGCTGATGAAGGATACACAAACATGATCAGGATCGTCATCGGCCAGCTTCGTATCAACAGATGAATCATCAAGAGGTTGGGTTTTGCGTTGCTGACGGGCATCATAACGGCTCTTAAATGCTTGAATAAACTTATCAGCATCTGGAGACGTACATGAAATTGTGTCACCTGCCAACGACTGGAAATAATCAAATCCATCGGCGGCACTGCATGGAATCATCAACTCCCGCTGGGCATTGCCAAATGCACGCTGTGAATAATTTGCAGACCCCATGAACCCAGTGACAGGGTGGTTGTCATTAAACCATGCGTACAGTTTTGAATGAACAGGCGGCGGCGTTCGTATGTAACTACATTCAAAAGAACCTGCGAAATCATGCTGTACCAATTTTTGAAAACCACGATGATTAACTTGTGACAATCCGCTCTGAGCTGTCATTCCAACAATCAAATGGACATTGATATGTATCTTTTTACTGTGTAATTTTTGAATATGATGAAAGGTCATTGCTGACGTGGCATAACCAGAAACAATATACAGAGTATTGGCACCATTATGGGGAGGTTTGATTAGAATTTCTTGAAACAGGTTGGATGACATCATTATTTGTTGACCCCGACATTATATTCAGCTTTGGGTTCTAGCAATCTTTGGGTATAGCTTATATTAGGAGCTATTGAAGGGTATTCTATTCCTGCAAAACTTTTTAGTAATGCTTCAAAAATAATTCGTACCCCTTCTGATGGGACTGCCATACCAATTTGTTTCCGAACACTTTCTTTAGAACCTTGAAAGATAAAATTATCAGGGAAAGTTTGCAGGCGCGCCCTCTCCCGATTTGTTAAGGCACGGTTTTCACTCCAATGATACACATGCGTCCCGCCGCCACCGCTTCCTGTGACAGTGTATGACGGCCGTTCTGGAGTAAGTCTTTTATAAATTTGGCTTATTTTTGCCCCTTTTACGTTTAATTGTAAATGTTCGGGTATATCGGCGGTGAAAGCGTTTTCGCCCGGCTTTATGTATTTTAGACGTTCTACAACAGTTGCGGCGTGTCTGGTTAATTCGCTGTTTGGAGCATCTACTGGAATAGGCGGGTTTTCAATTGCATTACGGCTGGAGACATCAATGTCACGATAAGGATCGGGAGATGGTACACGGAAACGAACATCTAAGTCCGAACGAATCCCAATAATAATGATTCTATGCCGTGCTTGGGGTACACCATACTTTTCAAATTTATATAGATGGGGCGTTACAATATATCCAGATTGTTGTAACTCTTCTAAAATAGTTTGAAACGCTTGTCCCTCATTGGAGTTCCGCAAACCGCCGACATTTTCGGCTAAGAACCACTTTGGTCTAAATTTCCAAAGGGCTTTTACACCGTAGGTATATAATGGTCCATAAACGCCGTCTGTTCCTTTTTGTTCGCCTACAATACTGAAATCATTACAGGGAAAGCCAAAAGCAAGGCCGTCAATATCAGAAATCTGTGCCAGAATATCATAATCAAGTTTTTTTATATCATGGCAAATAACCGACTCAGGGGTATCAGGACTAAGATTATAACGGTATGTTTCGCATGTATCTGTGTCGTAATCAGTTGCCCAAGCATGTTCTATCGACATACTGTTGCCATTTACGCCGATTCGGGCATTTTTTGCGCCTAATCCGATGCCGCCTGGTCCGCAAAATAGTTCACCTAATTTGAAAGTCGTGTTTGAATTATCCATGATTGTATTGTAACACTGATGAATTATAAATGCAGCCCATTGTGAATGGCAGACACAACGGCCGTTTCCCACCCCACCTCCCTCTCTAAACCCATCTCCCTTTTCCCCCCAGAAAAAAACATGAAGACATTTCATATAAAACATGAAGACATTTTGAAAAAATGTCTTCATGTTTCTTTCAAAATGTCTTCATGTTTTTAGTGACACCTACGCATCTTTCTCAAATCTGGCGTTGGCGACCGCTTCCTTTAACTCTCTGCTCGGCGTAAAGCGTGGCGTAACCTTGATGATATTGTTCACCGACACCTCCGCCTCTGTTGCTGACCCTTCGGTTTTGATGGCAAGACGGAACGAGCCGAGTGCGCCTAGTTCAACGATGTTACCATCTTCAAGCAGTTGGGGAATAATTTCAAGCAATGTCTCGATGACGGCGGCCGTATCGCCCGGGCTAACGGTGGATACTTGCGCGATCCGCTTGCTCAATTGGCGCATCGTGATGCGCCCTGAGCTTTTATAAGATGGATAAAATTTGCGCGGTGCAGTTAAATCTCTGGGGTTTACTCTACTGACAACATTATACTTTGCAGACATGGTTTTTACCTCCCATGATCATCATGTGGATTAAAGGTTGGCGACCTTGATGTTGGCCTCCCAACCAAATACCATTTAATCATAGGAGATGTTGATCGGCATGTCAACTGGACAGAAACCAGAAGTCAGGCTTTTTGCAAAAAGCCTGACTTCTTACTCACTCCCCCAAATACGCCTTCAAAAACTGCCCCGTATACGACCCCGCAACCGCCGCCACATCCTCCGGAGTCCCTTGCGCGACGATGTGTCCCCCTTTCTCGCCCCCTTCCGGCCCCAAGTCCACGATGTGGTCAGCCACTTTGATGATGTCCAGATTATGCTCAATAATCACCACCGTGTTCCCCTTGTCCACCAGCTTATCCAGCGCACTGATCAAACGGGCGACATCATGCGAATGTAAGCCAACCGATGGCTCATCAAGAATGTAAATCGTCCGCCCCGTCGCAATTTTCGACAGTTCGCGGCTCAATTTGATGCGTTGCGCCTCGCCGCCGCTTAATGTCGGCGCGGGCTGCCCAAGATGGATGTAATCCAGCCCCACATCGGAAAGCGTTTTCAGCTTGCGATAAATGCGCGGAATGTTCTCGAAAAACTGTAACGCCTCCGCCACGCTCAACTCCAATACTTGGGCGATGTTCAGCCCTTTGTACGTCACTTGCAACGTCTCACGGTTGTAGCGTGCGCCGCGACAAATGTCGCACGGCACATAAATATCGGGCAAGAATTGCATCTCGATTTGATTCTGTCCCTGTCCTGCACACGCCTCACAACGGCCGCCTTTCACATTAAAACTAAAACGGCCGGGCTTGTACCCCCGTATTTTGCTCTCTGGCAGCCCCGCGAACAGTTCGCGCATCGGGTTGAACAGGTTGGTATAGGTGGCCGGATTGGATCGCGGCGTGCGCCCGATGGGGCTTTGATCAATCTCGATGATTTTGTCCAGCAGTTCCAACCCTTGAATGTCCCGATGTTTGCCCGGCAGATCGCGTGAGCGGTAAAAATGTTGGTACAGCCGCTTGCTCAAAATCTCGATCAAAAATGAGCTTTTGCCGCTACCGCTGACCCCTGTGATACAACTCATCGTGCCTAGCGGGATGGCGATGTCTACATCTTTGAGGTTGTTTTCCTGTGCGCCGATGATTTGCAAATAGCCGTTCTCATGGGGACGGCGTTGGGCGGGGATGGGGATGCGTAAACGGCCGTTTAAATACCCCCCCGTCAATGAATCCACATTCGCTTCAATATCCGCCAACGTCCCCTGCGCCACCACTTCGCCGCCCAGCTTGCCCGCGCCCGGCCCCAAGTCGATGATCCAATCCGCCGCCCGCATGGTGTCCTCGTCATGCTCCACAACCAGCACCGTATTGCCCAAGTCGCGCATCCGTTGCAGCGTCTTGATCAGCCGCGCATTGTCCCGCTGATGCAGGCCGATGGACGGCTCGTCCAGCACATACAACACGCCCATCAACTGGCTGCCAATCTGGGTCGCCAGTCGAATCCGTTGTGCCTCGCCGCCGCTCAAACTGCCCGCCATCCGATTCAACGTCAAATAATCCAGCCCGACATTGATCATAAATTGTAGCCGTTCGCGTATCTCTTTCAGGATGGATTTGGCGATCATCTGCTGTCGCGCTGTCAGGGGAGATGTGGCCTCGTCGGCCAACGCCGTCGCCCATTCTAAAATATCGTTGATGGCTTGATGGGTGATCTCGCTGATGTTCTTGTCGGCAATCGTCACCGCCAGCGAGACGGGGCGTAACCGTGTGCCATTGCACGCTTCACACGGCCGATTGACCATGAACTCTTCCAATTTTTTGCGTACATAATCGGAAGTCGTCTCCCGATACCGCCGCTCTAAATTGCGGATAACCCCTTCATATTTGGCATTATACTCGCGCACATCCCCGCCCCGATTAACGTAGCGGATAGGGATCATCTCGTCACCGCTTCCATATAGAATGATGGCGCGTTGTTGGGCGGTCAGCTTTTTGACGGCGACGTTGATAGGGATATTGCAGCGAACGGCCGTTGATTTCAACAACTGCCAATAATAGCCCACCTTATCATCCGTCGGCCAGCCCACAATCGCCCCCTTTTCCAACGACAACCGCTTGTTGGGAATGACCAAATCGGGGTCAATCGCCTTCTTCACCCCCAACCCTTCGCAAGCGGGACAAGCCCCGTGCGGACTGTTGAAGCTGAACGTGCGCGGCTCAATTTCGGGAATGCTGGTGCCATCATACGGGCAGTACAAATGCTCCGAATACAGATGATCGACGGGAGTATCGCGGTCGGTTACGTCGTTGATGATGACCACGCCGCCGCCCAGCCGCAACGCCGTCTCAACCGAATCGTTCAGCCGGCTGCGTGCCGCCGCCGCTTCCTCGCTCTGGTCGTCGGCGGCGTGACGCAGGACTAAGCGGTCAACAATCACCTCGATATTATGGTTTTTGTACCGATCCAACTTGATCTCTTCGTCAATGCTGTACAACTCGCCATCCACCCGCACGCGCACAAAACCAAATCTGCGAACATCTTCAAACACGGATTGATGGTGTCCTTTGCGATCTTTGATGAGGGGGGCGAGAATTTGGATGCGGCTGTCGGCGGGCATCATCTGCATCTGCGCCACAATCTGCTCGGCCGATTGCGGCATGACAGGGCGGCCGCATTCAGGGCAATGCGGCGTTCCCGCCCGCGCATAGAAAAGGCGCAGATAATCGTAAATCTCCGTCACCGTTCCCACCGTCGAGCGCGGATTGCGGCTCACCCCTTTCTGATCAATGGAAACAGCCGGGCTAAGCCCCTCAATTTGATCCACGTCAGGCTTTTCCATCTGCCCCAAAAATTGGCGTGCATACGCTGACAACGACTCCACATACCGCCGCTGCCCTTCGGCAAAGATAGTATCAAACGCCAATGATGATTTGCCAGAGCCAGACAGCCCCGTGATGACGACTAACTGGTCGCGCGGTATTTCGATATTGATATTTTTCAAATTATGCTCGCGTGCGCCGCGAATGATAATTTTGTCTAGGGACATAGGGAATTTCTCGCTTGTATTGGTTAAATAGATAGCGTGTGTTTCAAATGAGTTGAAGCAAAGTGACTGTCACGGGGCGAACGGATTTGGTTTACCCGAAACTATACGCCCCGTGACTGTCACTTCTACTAAAATAAAACACACCCAAATAGATAAGAGGACAATTCTAACAAAGAACATCTGTTCGTGCGAAAACTCTGATTTGTTAGATAATCGCCGACTATGCTCCATAAATCAGGCACATTCTGTAACAAAAATAATGGTCAATAGTCAACAGACCCTCATTGACCATTATAGGGCGATTGCAACCTCGCCTTAATTCGTGATCGTGATCGGTTTCGTGATCGGTTTTTTCGATTTTCGATCACGAAACCGATCACGACAATCATAACGTATAAATTCCCCGCAATTCACATGTTATGTCAATTGTGGAGTTGCTAAAAACGATGTAAATTTGGAATTTAACAGTGCGATTTGGAGGTTGCAATCGCCCTATTGACCATTAATAACTTCTCGCCATCTTGTTTCTTTCCTTATATCATTGTTCATTTGTTAAATCTGCCGTATCTTCTCCATAAATCGTGGACAAGAGTTGACAAATTTCATCAGCCCTTTATTTTACACGAGTATCATTAGGAAAATTTGTCAAGTCTCCCCAGAATACTGAGAAGATACAATCGGCCCTATTTACGTTCTATTTGGGATGCTGATTTGATGTTGAGGTGAAGGTGTGAGACGAATGACTGGGAAGTTGAATCCGTTGGCTGATGATGGCAGTATTGTTGTGTTGGCGCATCGCGGCGGGAGCGGGTTGCGGCCGGAGAATACGATGATGGCGTTTGAGAATGCGGCATCGTTGGGCGTGGACGGGCTGGAACTGGATATACATCAAACGAAAGACGGCCGTATCGTTGTCATTCATGATCCTACCATTGATCGCGTCAGCGATGGTAGTGGTGCGATTCGGGAGATGAGCCTCGCTGAATTGCAATCGTATGATGCTGGCTACTGGTGGACGGCCGATGGGGGTAAAACATTCCCGTATCGCGGCAAAGGGGCCGTCGTTCCCACATTGGAGAAGGTTTTTATCACCTTTCCCCATTTATGGATAAATATCGACATTAAACAACATGCGCCATCCATCGTGGAGCCGTTTGTCGAGATGGTGCGCGAGTTTGGCATGACGAATAAAGTGATGGTCGGCTCGTTCAGCGAACAGACGGTACAAGCGTTCCGTTCCCAATGTCCAGAAGCGTTAACGGCCGCTTCTCTGCAAGAGACACGCCGATTGTACATTATGAATAAATTGATGATCGGACGTTTTTATAATGGACACGCGGACGCGCTGCAAATTCCTGAATTTTATGGACGAAAACGGGTCGTCACCCGTCGGTTTATTAAGGCAGCACATCAAAAAGGAACGGCCGTTCACGTCTGGACTGTTGATGAAGAGGAAGATATGGAGCGGCTCATCACTTTTGGCGTGGATGGACTCATCACCGATTACCCTGATCGGTTGATGGGATTGTTTAAGAACGGTACGTAGGTGATTGGCACTTGCCGAGTGCCCGTCACTTGGAAGCCCGCGATGGTGGGGGATAGAACGCGGATTCCTGCCTTCGCCGGAATGATAGATGGAAGTTTCTGGTTTTATTTAATCGGCATTCGTAAATTTTTAATATTTCAGGGTGACTACAACAGATGAAAGAAATAAACGGATGGTGCAGTCGAAAAAATAGCCGTTCATTTTCATAATCCGCTGTAGCCACCCCGAAATACTGAGAAAATATCCTCATTCCTTATCCTAAAACCCTTGAAAAATCTTTTCCAACAAATCTCTCAATTAGACGGTGCAGGCTCTAAGGGCGGCGTGTCTGATACAGTGATACCGACGGATAGATGGTCGCCTACTCCTTTATCGTCCGCATCACGCAATTCCCAAATTCCGTGATAGATGCCCGCTTCAAACGGAGAAGCGAGCGGAACGGTCACATGAATTATTCCACCAGGGGCAACTTCTTTGGGTAGATTTATGGGCGACCCATTCATATACGCTGACAGTTTATTGCCGCTGGCATAGACGAGACGATACGCCGTTGTCCATGTGCAACCGCCCGCGTTGCGGATTTGCCACGTCTTTTTAAACGGTTGCTCCAGCATAAATTCGGTTAAATTCCTCATCCCGTCATCATCGTAGGTAACATCGGCCATATATTCCATCCCGTCATGGCATCCACCAATAGGGGCGGACGAATCCGTCAATGGGTACGGCTCTTGAATAGGCAGGAACGTATCCATCCGTAAATGGGCGGCAGCTAATTGGGCGACAGTACCATTTGCCTGCAAGGCAGCCAATGCACGATTAACGGCCGCTTGAAGGTGAAGTTCATCTTTGCCCATCCCGATGGCAAAGCGATGGGTATATAATCCATCCATAATATGCGAAAATTCCTCCCCGTTCGCCATTAAATGATCAATGACTTGCTTATCCAGCATAATATATTCGACATCGCCTCTGTTTAATGCGTCTATAAGCTCGCTGATTGTTTCATAAGAGGAGAGGTCTGATGCGGCGATTAGCCCGCTTTCGACCAAATTTTTCTTCAGCCATCCTTCATAAACTGACCCCGTTTGCACGCCGCCATGATAGCGCACAAAATGATCAAGACGCGCCGCTTCCATCGGGCTGTCAGCGGCGGCGGCTATACTATCGTTTGTTTCCAGATAGATATTGCTAAAGTTCATTATCTGGGCGCGTTCGGGGGTGACGGGGATGGCGGAAATGGCAAGATCGATTTGGCCGATGAACAGTGCGTCACCGAAGCTGTCAAAGGCCATATCGCGGAACTCAACGGTGACCCCCATCTCGCGGGCGATGGCGTTCATCAGCGCGATATCAAACCCTTCGATTTGAAAATTGTCATTGTAAAATTCAAAAGGGGCGTACTCAACGGCCGTTCCGACAACAATATGCCCTTCACTTTGGATTTTCATCCACGCGGCACTCTCTTCAATATTGGTGAGATCGGGTATATTTTCGACGACGATGGCGGGAACGACGGTAGGAACGACGGTAGGGAATTCGGCGGCGGCGGCGGCAGTTGGCAGCAGCGGGGCTGGCTCTGGCTCTCCCGATGCCTCTTCTTTTCCCTTGTCACCGCAAGCGGCAAGAGCGAATAATGCGATTAGAATAAAGAGTATAGGTGCTGTGATTTTCTGTTTCATCATCAAGGTGATTCCGCCTGTTTCCATATGTAATATCGGTGGTAACTACTCAGCCCTTGTCCAAATCAACCACAAAGACACGAAGAACATAAAGTTTTGTAAGATTTTCTTTGTGATCTTTGCTTCGTAACATCTTAATATTTCGGGGTGAGTACAACAAATTAAGAAAGGAACGTATTGCGTCAGTCGAGTCAATCTGTTCTTTTCCAAATCTGCTGTACTCATGTCCCCACTTTTTTGAGAAGATACTTTGCTTCTTTGTGGTGAAATAATTGATAGGCTGAGTAGTTACTATCGGTGAAATATACTTTAGTACTCATTTGTAACACACAAAAATTGGACATGGTTCATAAATCAAAAATTTTGCTTTATAATTCATGAAAAAGAATAGAACGCAGATGACGCAGATTTTTAAGATACTTATCTCTATTTTGAACCATGCCAAAAATTGTATATTCATTTCTTGAATAGTTAAAATAGACTATGCACCATCCCCTTTACCCTTACTTGTTCATAGGTATTTTCTCGACTGCACCATCCGTTTATTTCCTTCATTCGTTATTGCCCCTCAAAATATAGATTGCTTTGATAGGGGACTTTCTTAATGCCCTTAAATATATTACAATGTGATTGTAGTGACATTATGTTGTTATATTGAAAACTCATCATGGCAATCGGACCTATTTATGGTTTAGAATAGTTGCTGTACAGGGGTGAGTTATGCTGAACTTTGGCTGATAGTTGATATTTCATATTCGTAAACTTAACGAATATCTCTAACTGTTATTCTCGCGCAGGCGGGAATGACAAAGCGTTAAGTTTACGATAGTAGTTGATATGTATCTTCTCAATAAATCGTGGACAAGACTTGACAAATTTCATCAGCACTTTATTTTATACGAATACCATTAGGAAAATTTGCCAAGTCTCCCCAGAATACTGAGAAGATACGTTGATATTTATATCCACAACGGAGGATAAACATGCTCGTAAAAGGTAGAATGTCTGCACCCATCATATCCACGACACCTGAAACCCAGATTATGGAAGCGATGGATGTAATGAAAAGGAACAATATTCGTCGTATGCCCGTGCTTAATAAGAAGGGGGAGTTGGTTGGCATTATATCCGATAAGGATTTGCTCAATGCGGCTCCGTCTAATGCAACTTCGTTGAGTGTGTGGGAGGTTAATTACCTCGTTGCCCGCATCAAGGTGAAGGATGTGATGACGAAAGATGTGCTGACGATCCCCGGCGATACACCAGTCGAAGAAGCGGCGTATATGATGTCGAACAGCAAAATCGGCGGGCTGCCTGTGACGCAGGATGGTGAGGTTGTTGGGCTGATCACAGAAACGGACTTGTTCAAATTATTGGTCGAACTGATGGGGGCGCAAAGTGACGGCGTGCGCGTAACGGCCGTTGTCCCCGATGTTTTAGGCGAATTGGATGATATCACGCACGCTATTTCTAAGGCGGGCGGCCACTTCGTCGCTTTTGGTCAATTTGATGCTGATGATACCGATCATCGTATTGTTACCTTCAAAGTGAAAGGGTTAAAGCAAGATGAGGTATCAGCTGCGCTTACTCCTTGTGTAGATAAAATCACCGATATGCGCCGGTGCTGCACTTCTTCATAAGGGCTAATTGATAAATACGATTTTCTTTTTCTTAGAAGTCCAACATTGTATGGAATGTTGGACTTCTTTGCATAAGAAACGTCCTCAGGAGTATTCAAATGGATGAATATAATGATGAAAATGTAGAAGATACACGCCAATGGCTGAAATTTGGGATATTAGCAGGAATTTTGTTGATCACGGTGTTAGTGGTCGCGTTGATACGGCCGTTAATCTTCAACCGTATTGTGCCGGCAGTCATGGGCGGAGATGGACAAACGGCCGTTGTTGCCGAACCTGTTATCGAAGAATCTGTCATCGAAGAACCTGCCGTTGACAGTGAAGAAAATGTTGTTGGCAGCGAGGAAACGGCCGTTAGCAGCGAAGAAACGGCCGTTGGCAGCGAAGAAACGGCCGTCACCCATATTGTCGAATCAGGCGAGACCATCTACAGCATCGCCCGCGAGTATGAGGTTACGCCCCAATCCATCATTGAAGCAAATAATCTCAGTAGTCCAGACAGTATTATGATTGGCAGTGAGCTGTTAATTAATAAGTAAAACAGGTATCTTCTCAGTATTCTGGGGAGACTTGACAAATTTTCCTAATGGTACGCGTGTAAAATAAAGTACTGATGAAATTTGTCAAGCCTTGTCCATGATTTATTGAGAAGATACTAAAACAGCACCGTATAAGAAAATTTTCCACAGATTCCACAGATTAACGCAGATTAAAAAATTAAAAATCTGGGGGGTGGTCATCGTTTCGGCCACTCCATGAGTGTCATTCCCACGAAGGTGGGAATCCATCTCTCTGGAAAACATGGATTCCCGCCTACACAGGAATGACAATTGGACGAAGGGATGACTATCCCCAAAATCTGCGCTAATCCGCGAAATCTGCGGATTGTTTTTTCTGAACTGCCCAATGAAGTAACTTTACGATTTCCGTCTCTTTCTCTTTTTTGTGCCGCCGCCGCGATAACTGGGAGATTCCAACATAAAGAAGGTGCAACGGCTGGTGTCTAACATGCGCGTTGCCAAGCGCGGATCGATCTCGTCAATGTGGGTTGCCGTTGTGATGACCGTTGCCAAACGGGCGTTGTAGCGATAATTGAACAGTTGATACAACTTTTCCCGCGCCCATGCCGTCGCGCTTTCTGTCCCCAAATCATCCAGAATCAGTAACGGGGCTGTTTTGACCTCGTTGAACCGTTTGTCCAGCCGTGCGCCGCTGGCGGGGTTGAAAGTCGCCCGCAAATGGTCGAGCAGGTCTGGCACGACGATGAATAGCACCGGCTCCCCTTTGTCTGCAATTTGATTGGCGATAGCGGCGGCGAGATGCGTTTTTCCGTTGCCATACGCCACGCTGTTGAAAACGATCCAGTCGCGCGGATCGTCGGCGAATGTTTTGGCGGTGTCGAAGGCACGCTGGATATTTTGAGCTTGTCCGCGCGGCAATTCGCGTTGACGCAGGTTGAAATTTTCAAATCGCTGATCGTGATGCAGATTGAGAGTAGAAAGGTCAGATTGCTCTTGATCTACCCCTGCCCGTCGAAAATCGGGAGCCAAAATGGTGAGCATTTGCACCAGATCGGGATCGGCCATACGGGAGCGGATGCGAATTTCTAACGCTTCCATCTCTTCATTGGTGGTGATGACGGTGGGAAGGCGGGCGTTGTACCGATAGTTGAAAATTTGGTACAGTTTTTCCTGCGCCCATTCGGTATTGCTTTGGGTTCCCAAATCGTCGAGAATGAGAAGGGGGGTGTTGCGGATTTGGGCAAAACGGGTGTCGTAGCTTGTGTTTGCGCTGGGGGAGTACGCCGCGCGGAGATGGTCGAGCAGGTCGGGGGTGTTGATAAAAAGGACGGGCTGTCCCATCCCCAGCCGCACGTTGGCGATGGCGGCGGCGAGATGGGTTTTGCCGCATCCGTATCCGCCGCGCAATAAGAGCCATCCCTCTGGATTGGCGGCGTATGTTTGGGCGCGATCATAGGCGCGTTTGAGATTTGTTTGCTTGACGGCCGTTAATCCCAATCCTTCGGCCCGAAAACTCTTAAATGTACAATGCTCCAATGCGCCCAATTGGCTGACCATCATCAACGTATCCATCTTTCTCGCTTGCTGATCGGCGGCGCGGCAGGTGCAGATGACAGCGCGGCCAAAACGGGGGTCGGCTGGCGGCACATGGGGAATGACATACCCCACGCCGTTGCAATGGGGGCAATTATCTTTGCCCAAGCCGACTATATCATCGGCGGTCGGGTTAGCGTTGGATGATCTCTTTATATTCGTCAGGGATTTGTTGGCGTAACTCTTTTTGAGTAGCTCTGCGGCCGATTCCATCTGTTTTGCCCTCTAATCGCCATCGCTCCAAAATGCTGGAAACGTAGCGCCATTTACGTATATTGTTTTGTACTGCTGCTTTGATCGCATCTTCCACCCAGCGGGCGGGATACTCTTGCTCGGCATCGCGTAGCTCGTCAGCGATCATGGGGGTGAGCGAGCCGATATTTTGTTCGTATAGGACGAAGATATTGGGGCGTTCGATGAGGACGGAGATGGGTTGATCTTCGTCTGGGTTTGGCCGCCATTCGCCGCGTGTTATGCCGTCAACGGCCGCCCGTCCCTTTTCTGTGTTGAGGAAGTAGAGATCAAGACGGCCGTCGACCCCCTCAATATCCACATGCAAAAATGTTCCGCGTGCGACAGCACGTTCGATACCATCCAACAACGCCGTCGTCGCCTTCGTCATCGTCGGCGCAAACCCTTTTACAAAGCTGGTATCGTTTAAAAAATCGGTCAATCGCAAATACCGTACCGCCCCTTCTTTCTGCGTTAAGGCCCAAAACGCATACAAAGTCACCTTTAGCTCGGCCAACTCATCAATAATTGGCAGCAATTCGCTAAAAAACGGATTTGGCAACGACGTAAGCCGCATTTTGCCATCAGGAAAACCAGGGAACCCTTTCATAATAATGAATAATGAACAACTAATAATGAATAATGAAATAGGGGAGTCATTGGTTGTTATGGGTTTTTTGACGAGATGTTTTTATGCTGGCATTGATGATGCGGCATAATTCATCAGATTCTTGAAGTAATGGATCCATTTTTGGGTGGGAAAAATGTTTGCTTTTAATGATGATTTTTAGCCAGACACGAGACTCATTCAACTCTTTAAGACATATCTTTAATTTATGCTGAAAATCTTTGCTACTTTCCGCGCTCCTTGCTTCGGCATAATGAGCAGCGGGTGCAGTGCCGCTGCGTAATAATTGTCCTGCAATATGATTTCCAGCACGAGATTTTGGTAAATGCACGCTTAGATCAATTGTTCGAACTGCAAAATCAACTAATCGTTCTTGAATATCATCACCCTTAGCCATTGATGCACCACCTATACTTCATTATTCCCAATTCATTATTCGGGGATAGTCATCCCTTCGTCTTAGGCCACTCATGAAAAATAATTATACGTTTGTCATTCCCGCCTTCGCGGGAATGACACTCATGGGGTGGTCGAAACGATGACCAACCCCCATTATTCTATAGTTCTATCTCTTGGTGGGAGAGGTTGCGGAAGGAGGCGAGTTGGGCGTGCCAGTAGAGATCGATCGTTCCTGTGGGGCCGTTGCGATGTTTTGCAATTTGAATCTCGGCGATACCCGGCCGTTCGGTGGTGTCGGCGTTGTAATACTCGTCTCGATAAATGAACATCACGATGTCTGCATCCTGCTCAATACTGCCGCTGTCTCTAAGATCGGAGAGTAGCGGATGTTTGTCTTGCCGTTGCTCAACGGCGCGGCTCAACTGTGCGGCTGCCAGCACAGGTACATCCAGTTCACGCGCTAATCCTTTGAGCGAGCGGGAGATTTCGCTGATTTCTTGTACACGGTTGCCGCCAAAGGAGGTGCTGCCTTGCATCAATTGCAAATAATCAATCATGATTAAATCCAGCCCGTGTTCGGCGTGCAGGCGGCGGCATTTTGTATGCAGCTGCAAGGGGGTGACGGAGGGTGTGTCATCAATAAATATGCGCGTTTCCGACAGCCGCCCAATCGCTTCGGTAAAAAGAGGCCACTCATGTTCGTGTAGCTTTCCGCGCCGTAATCGTTGCGAATCGATCTTTGTTTCGGCGGCGATCATGCGCTGCACTAACTGTTCGCCTGACATTTCAAGATTGAACATGGCGATGCGTTTGCTGTGTCTGAGAGCGGCCGTTAAGGCGATGCCGATTTGCAGGGATGTTTTTCCCATACCAGGTCTCGAGGCCAGAATGATCAAATCCGACTTATTTAATCCGCCCAGCAGGCGGTCTAAATCAATATAGCCTGTCGGTACACCGATTACATCGGTGTCCAGTTCTTTTAATTCAAGGATGCGGTCGTAATAATCGCTGGCGATCTGTTTGACGGGGGTGAGATCACGAGTGGTGCGGGTTTCGCTGATGCTGAACAGGGCGCGTTCTGCTTTGTCGATGACGACTTCGATATTTTCAGCTTCGCTGTACGCTAATTCAGCGATGGTGCCGGCAGCGTTGATCATGCGGCGGCGCAGGGCGGTTGCTTCCACCAGACGGCCGTATGATCGCGCATTTACAGAGGTCGGCACGGCATTGATAAGACTGATGAGATACCCTTCGCCCCCGACCTCTTCTAGCTGTTCACGGCGGCGTAACTCATCATTCAGCGTCAATAAATCTATGGGGGTGCTGTTCTCATTCAGGCTGATGATCGCTTCGTAGATGCGTCGGTTTTTGCTGCGGTAGAACGCTTCAGGGCGCAAAAAGCTGGCGACTTCAAAAATCGCATCTGGATCAATAAGAAGCGATCCGAGAATCGCTTCTTCTGCTTCAAGGGAATGGGGGGGGAGACGGTCAAGTTCACTCATAGAGAGAATTGTCAATGAGTAATGAACAATTGTTCATTGTTCATTACTCGTTATTCATCAAAATCGAGAGAATCCATGAAGTCGGCGAATGCGCCCATATCACTGCTATCGGCATCGTCGGAGGGGGCATCTTCGTTCTCTATGCTGTTTTCGGGGTAGATACCTGCTTCTTCTATTACATCGGGAGCAATAAAGATGGGGCAGTCAGCGCGGACAGCGACGGCGATGGCATCGGAAGAGCGGCAATCTATTTCTATCATATTTTGGCTCTTATCTATAAAGATACTGGCATAAAATACGCCATCTTCGAGAGCTTTGATCATGACATGGGAGACGCTGCCACCCATTTCACTGATGATTTCTGTGAGCAAATCGTGGGTGACAGGGCGGGCAATTTTGACATCTTGCAGTTCCATCGTGATGGCATCTGCTTCGCAGGGGCCGATCCAGATGGGCAATCGCCGCTCGTTGTCCATCTCTTTTAGCACAATGATGCGGTGCTGTGAAACGAGACTAATTCGTATGCTGTCTATTACGACTTCGATCATAATTTTACTCTTCCAAAGAATGATCGTATCTTCTCAATAAATCGTGGACAAGACTTGACAAATTTCATCAGCACTTTATTTTACACGAGTATTATTAGGAAAATTTGTCAAGTCTCCCCAGAATACTGAGAAGATACGAATGATCCGTAGATTATGCCGATTAATGTATCGTTTTTGAATCAGTTCGTTATGATCTGCATAATTTGCGGATAAATTTTTGTTTTCAACGCCTCTCTTATTCTAATACCATTGTACAACAATCAATAGGTAACAGCGAACAAGGCATAGGGCGATTAGGGCGATTGCAACCGCGCCTTAATTCGTGATCGTGATCGTTTTCGTGATCGAAAATCGAAAAAACTGATCACGAAACCGATCACGAAATACGATCACGACAATCATAATGCATCAATTCCCCGCAATTCACATGTCATGTCAATTACGGATCTGCTAAAAACGGTGTAAATTTGAAATTTAACAGTGCGATTTGGAGGTTGCAATCGCCCTATTTCCCCGTTTGACATCCCCTCCCCAATTCGCTAAAATCATTATCTGAAAACGCCCCTCTATATCGGGGCGTTTTTTATGTATAGAAGCATTGCAAAGTATTGCAAATAGCGCATTAAAAAACAAAATGCAGGCACGATACCTGCATAAAAAATGGGAACAATGCTAAGGAGAGGCTCGTCAATAACGTTAGATCACAGATTGCTTCACTCCTTTGAGAGTGAAGCAATTTTGCCAAGTTAAAAACGAGCGTTCCCTTAAGTGGGGAGCAGAAATAACAGAGGTTAATTAAGCCTGTCTACTCCCCCGTATTGAATATCCCAATCAAATTTCCCCTCAGGAGGCGAAAAATATATGGAAACTACACTCTTACTTGCACAAAGTGCCGAAAAAATAGCACTACCCGCGATTTGGTGGCTTGCGCCGCTCGGTGCAATCGTTGCGCTTGGATTCGCGTATAAATTCTATGGCGATGTGATGAGCCATAGTGAAGGTACCGAAAGCATGATCGATATTGCACAAGCGGTACGTGAAGGCGCGATGGCTTACCTGACCCGTCAATACCGCATGGTCGGTATCGTCTTTGCCGTCCTTTTTGTTATGTTTGTTGTGATGGCGTTTGCTGGCTTACAAAATCCCATCGTCCCCGTTGCCTTTTTGACTGGCGGCTTCTTTTCTGGTTTATGCGGCTTCATCGGCATGAAAACAGCCACCAACGCTTCCGCGCGTACCGCACAAGCGGCCAGCAAAAGTCTTGATGGCGGCTTGAGGGTGGCGTTGCGTGCTGGTGCAGTCATGGGTTTGGTCGTCGTCGGCTTCGCGCTCTTAGATATCACCGTTTGGTTCTTGGCACTCTACTATTTAACTCCCTTCGAGTTTTTGCGCGTTGCCAATCCCCTGCCCCAAATTACAGCGACGATGTTGAGTTTCGGCATGGGCGCGTCCACACAAGCGTTGTTCGCTCGTGTCGGCGGCGGCATTTATACAAAAGCGGCTGATGTTGGGGCTGATTTGGTTGGTAAAGTTGAAGCGGGCATCCCCGAAGATGATCCCCGTAACCCCGCAACCATCGCCGATAATGTTGGCGATAATGTTGGCGACGTGGCTGGTATGGGCGCAGATTTATATGAATCATACGCTGGCTCCATCTTGGCAACCTCCGCCTTAGGCGTTGCCGCCGTCGTTGTCGGCGCAAAAAGCATGGGTATTGACATTAGCGACACCGCCGCTGTGATGGATATGCAGTTACGCTACATCTCCGCGCCGCTTGTCGTGGCCGCGGTTGGTGTCGCCCTTTCCATCATGGGCGTATATATGGTTCGCACCGAAGAGGGTGCAAGTCAAGCTAAATTGATCGGCGCGTTGAATCGCGGTTTGTATGGCAGTTCAATTGGTATTTTGGTTTTATCGCTGGGTGTTGTGTACATTCTCGATCTGCCTAATGCGTTTTCTGTTTGGATAGCTATTGTTGTTGGCTTGGTTGTCGGCGTGTCAGTGGGTAAGGCGACGGAGTATTACACCTCGTCTGCCCAAAAACCGACCAAAAGCATCGCCAAACAGGCTGAAACTAGCACCGCTACTTTGTTGATTGAAGGGTTAGCTGTTGGTATGGAATCTGTTGGTGTGCCTGTTGTCGCTATCGTCATCGGTATTGCTATTAGTTTCTATGCTGTTGGCGGCGCGACTAATACGACGATGGGGTTGTATGGTGTCGGCATCGCTGCTGTGGCGATGTTGTCCACGTTAGGCTTTACATTGGCGACGGACGCTTATGGTCCCATCGCTGATAATGCGGGCGGTAATGCGGAAATGGCCGGCCTTCCCCCAGAAGTGCGCGAACGCACGGATCAGTTGGATTCTGTCGGGAACACGACGGCCGCTATGGGTAAAGGGTTCGCCATCGGTTCGGCTGCGCTCACGTCGCTGGCTTTGTTGGCCGCTTATTTGGAAGAGATTCGTCTGTCGTTGACATTGCATGGGGCGGGTGAGTCGTTGATGGTAAACGGCCGTGCGATAGCCGAATGGTCGATGGAAGATTTTATGACGTATTACAATGTCACCCTCATCAATCCGGCCGTTTTGATCGGTATATTTGTCGGTGCGGCGACTGCATTCTATTTCTCCGCGATGACGATGCGTGCCGTTGGCCGTGCTGCTGGCGATATGGTCGAAGAGGTACGTCGTCAATTCCGCGAAATGCCCGGCATTTTGAAAGGGACACAAAAACCAGATTATGCCCGCTGTGTTGAGATCAGCACAATATCCGCCCAACGGGAAATGGTCACTCCTTCCGTATTGGCTTTAACTGTACCAGTTGTGGTCGGTATCATCTTTGGTGTCGGCGGTGTGCTTGGTCTGTTGACTGGCGCATTGACGGCCGGTTTCGCTCTCGCTGTGATGATGTCTAACTCTGGCGGCGCGTGGGATAATGCCAAAAAATATATCGAGGAAGGGAATCACGGCGGTAAGAATTCTAAAGCGCATAAAGCGGCCGTTGTTGGTGATACCGTCGGTGATCCATTCAAAGATACTTCCGGCCCATCGCTCAATATTTTGATCAAACTGATGTCTATGGTTTCAGTTGTCTTTGCTGGTTTGATAACTTATTTTGCCAATGGGCAAGGGTTGATCCAGATGTTGTTGGGAAATTAGTGAGAGTCAAAAGGCATCGGTTTTTAACCGATGCCTGATACAGAAAACGTGCTGGAAGCGCGTTAAAGTCAGCCCGCTTTCAGCGGGATTTTTTGTATCAGACACCGATTTGAATCGGTGTCGCGCTCTTTTGAGGGCGGGCACAAGGCCGCGCTTCTACAGGAGTAAATTGTAGGGGCGACGTATCTTCTCGGTATTCTGGGGAGACTTGACAAATTTTCCTAATGATACTGTATCTTCTCAAAATTTCGGGGAGACTTGACAGGTTTTCTATAATACTCTCGTGTAAAACGCGAGACTCTTATGAAACCTGTCAAGTCTTTGTCCCAATTTATACATGATACTCGTGTAAAATACAGTGCTGATGAAATTTGTCAAGTCTTGTCCACGATTTATTGAGAAGATACGGGGCGACCTTTATTGTCGCCCGATTGTGCAACAATTGTGATGAAAAAAACATATTGGATTTATCTCTTAGCAACGGCCGTATCCCTTCTTTTCCTCCTCAACACCGACACGCTCGGCTTTCCGTTGGATGATGGCTGGATTCACCAGACGTATGCACGCAGTTTAGCGGCAAACGGCCGTTGGGAATATATCCCATCCATTGTCAGCGCAGGATCGACCGCCCCTTTGTGGACGATTTTGCTCGCCATTGGCTACCTGCTGGGCGTGCCGCCGCTTGGTTGGAGCTATCTGCTGGGGACAATTTCGTTGCTACTCTTATTGTGGGCTGGGATGCGGTTGTGGCGGCAGTTGCGGCCTGCTTTTGCTGGGCGCGATTGGGTTGCTGGGCTGTTGTTATTGAGCAGCTGGCCGCTCATTTGGGCGGCAAACAGCGGCATGGAGACAGTGCTGTTTGCCGCCGTCAGCTTTCTAATTCTGGTGCAGATCGCGGAGATGAAGGGCGAAGGAGCGGGGGAACAAAACCGGCTACTTCTGTTGGGTGTATCGTCCGGCCTGCTTATTTTAATACGGCCAGACGGGGTATTGTTGCTCGCCCTTGTCACCGTCACCCTTGCTATGCAGGCGGGGACGATGGCGGCGCGGGTAAAGAAGGTGCTCTGGTACGGAGCGGCGGCAACACTCCCTTTGATCCCGTATCTTGTCTTTAATTTGCAGACGAGCGGCTCCTTTTGGCCGAATACATTTTATGCAAAGCAAGCGGAGTACGCGCTATTGTTGACTCAGCCGCTCATTGGGCGGACGGTGCAGTTGCTTTGGTTGAGCTGGGGCGGAACTGCCGTTGGCTGGCAAGGGATGAGCGCGGCGCATCTGCTCTTGTTGCCCGGCCTGCTGCTCTCCATTTGGGGGGCGGGATGGCGGTTGCGGCGGCAATGGGCGGCTGCGCTCCCTTTTGTCCTCCCTCTGTTGTGGGCGTTTGGGCATGTCGCTTTGTACGGCTGGCGGCTGCCAGTGACGTATCAACACGGCCGTTATCTTTTCGCCGCCATCCCTGTCTGGATTTTGTACGGGCTGGCGGGCTGGATGGAGATGTACGGCCGTATGGCTGATGGACGATTGGTACGGCCGTTCAAATTGGCCGGCATTATGATTCTGGGATTGATTTCGCTCGTCTATCTCCTTTTGGGCGCGGGGGCATACGCGACAGACACCGCCTTCATCCAAAATGAGATGGTCGCCGCGGCCAAATGGATCAACGCCAATACAGAACCCGACGCGCTCATTGCTGCACATGATATTGGGGCGATGGGATATTTTGGAAAACGGCCGTTGCTCGACCTCGCCGGCCTCATCACCCCCGAAATTATCCCCTATCTGGATGATACAGAAGCGATTGAATCCTATATTTTGGCAAGCGACGCAGCCTATTTAATGACCGCTCCCGGCTGGCCGTACACAGGGGTGACGGATAATGCGCGGCTATTATACAACAGCGATTACGCATGGACGGTTGAGATGGGAGAAAATAATACGGCCGTTTACCAGTTGGAAATAGGACGCTAATTGCGTATCTTTTCAAAAAAGCGGGAAGATTATTTTGTTTTTAGTATGACTACAGCGGATTATGAAAATGAACGGATGTTTTTTCGACTGCGCTATCCGTTTATTTCTTTCATCTGTTGTAGTCACCCGAAATATTGAAAAGTTACCTAATTGCCTTGATTGCATTGGTAAAAAATTCAACAAAAAACCCGATCACGAAACCGATCACGAAATACGATCACGACGTATCTTCTCAATAAATCGTGGACAAGACTTGACAGGTTTCATAAGAGTCTCGCGTTTTACACGAGAGTATTATAGAAAACCTGTCAAGTCTCCCCGAAATTTTGAGAGGATACGAGTATCATTAGGAAAATTTGTCAAGCCTACCCAGAATACTGAGAAGAGACATAATTAACACTTAATACCATTCTTATGACAACTGCCTTACAACAAGAGATCGAAAAACGGCGCACATTCGCCATCATTTCCCATCCCGATGCGGGAAAGACCACATTGACCGAAAAATTACTGCTCTACGGGCAAGCGATTCATATGGCTGGCAGCGTCCGCTCCCGCCGTAATCAACGCGCCGCCACCTCCGATTGGATGGCGATGGAGCAGGAACGCGGCATCTCCATCACGTCCACTGTGCTGCAATTTCCGTACAAAGGGTATACCGTCAATCTGTTGGACACGCCCGGCCATCAAGATTTTTCCGAAGATACCTACCGCACATTAATGGCGACCGACAGCGCGATGATGGTGCTGGACGCGGCCAAAGGGGTGGAAGCACAGACGCGTAAACTGTTTGAAGTATGCCGCCAGCGCGGTATCCCCATCTTCACCTTCATCAATAAGATGGATCGCCCCGCCCTTGATGCGCTTGACCTGCTGGATGAGGTCGAAAATGTGTTGGGCATGCAGCCCGTGCCGATGAATTGGCCGATTGGGGATGGCAAAAAATTCATGGGCGTATATGACCGTCTTGGCGACAAGGTGTATCTGTATGATCGCACCGTCCATAACCAAACAATGTCGCCTGAATATGTCACCACGATTAACGATCCGCGCATCAAAGAGAGGCTGGGAGATGTGGAGTATGAGGATTTGATGTTGAATATCGGTTTGATGGATGAATTAGCTGCCTTTGACCATGATAAATTGATGAGCGGTGAGCAAACGGCCGTTTACTTTGGCAGTGCGTTGACCAATTTTGGTGTTCAACTTTTCCTCGATGATTTCATTCAATACGCCCCCTCTCCGGGCATGTATCCCAGCGACGCGGGCGATATTGATCCGATGAGCGAGAATTTTTCGGGCTTCATTTTCAAAATTCAGGCGAATATGAACCCCCGTCATCGGGATAGCGTTGCCTTTTTGCGAATTTGCAGCGGCCGTTTTGAGCGCAATATCAATGTCAATCATTCCCCCAGCGGCAAAAGTATGCGCCTCTCTCGTCCCTACAAATTTTTTGCCGACAGTCGTGAGGTGGTAGACGAAGCGTATGCAGGTGACATTATCGGCTTGCCCGGCAATCGTTATTTTGGGATTGGTGACACGCTGGCAGTCGGTGCAGCTTTCAACTTTGCCCCCATCCCCAGCTTTGCTCCCGAACATTTTGGGCGATTGTTGAATATGGATATCAGCAAGCAAAAACAGTTCCTTAAAGGGTTGACCCAATTGGTTGCTGAAGGGGCGATGCAGCTTTTTCACGAAACAGATGCCGCCCGCCGAGACCCGATTTTGGCTGTTGTTGGTGTATTGCAATTCGAGGTCGTGCAAGCACGGCTGGAAACGGAGTACCGCGTCAAGACTAAATTGGACATGCTGCCCCATCGTTTAGCTTGCTGGGTGACGGGTGACGAGGCTGACATTGAGTTGCTACCGTGGCGGTATGCGTTATTGCGCGTGGTGGATGCCAACGGCCGTCTGGTCGCCCTTTTTAACTCCGAGCATGAATTAACCTATTACCAAAACAAATATCCTGACATCACGTTTAGTCGCACTGGATAGGGATTTACGGGAAAAATAGGACGCAGATTTTCAGGATTTATGGTCAAGGTGACTGTCACTTACCAAGTGCCTGTCACCTGAAAGTCCAAGTTACAAACGAACGTCCCCTTAGTCCGCTTCCCAAATAATAGTGTCAGGGCGGAATGTTGCCCAGGAAAACCAAAAATGGTCAGCGTGGTTAATCGCTTCTAGTGATTCCCCTTTTAATTCACCCTCAACCGCTTCGCCGAATATATTCCATACGCTACCCGTCTGTTCATCGGTGATGATGCCGTTGCTGCTGATGAAGGTAAGTTTTTCGCCGTTGAGGATGGGGGTGTACACGGCCGTTCCGCCCACATCCACCCCGTCAGCGATGATTTCAGCGTTGAGCGCACTGCTCACGCCCACTTGATGGAACAGCACCACCTCTACGCCCGCAGGATTGTCATGGATGACTCCCAATTGCTCAAGGTCGGCCAATGGGTAGGCGATGTCGGTTTCCACATCATCCATATGCAAAGTGATGACGCGGGCGACGGCGGGTAAACGGCCGTCTGGCTCTCCTTGAAACAGAAACGGGTTCTGCCCGATCTCATCATAGCCGACGTAGGGATTACGGCCGTATGTGCGCGGAAAGCCTGTATCTTTTGACAGCACCATTCCCTGTGGGCGTGCCTCCTTGAAATCACCAAAACCGATGAGCGATGAGGAGATCGTATCCAATTGCAACCCCGCTTCTTGGCCGACAATGGCTGTGCCAGTGAACTGTTGCCACAAACTTTCCGTCGTGCGGTCATACATAATCAAATCAGAGTAGCGTAATAAGCCAGATGTGCCAAATTCATACACCTCATCTCCCACCCGTCGATCAAAAACGATGGCTGAATTGCATAAGGGGCAAAAAGTGACGAGCAGCGGCACTGCCTCATCCCCGCTGCCGAATGCGTCATTGACAATTTCGTGCCAGATGAGAATTTGTAACGGGTAAGCGCGGGCTTCGCCATCAATTTCCACATAGATGATCGGTTCGTTGTCGGCCAGCCATTCGCTTGCCTCATCAACGTTCACAAACGCAGGCTTATCAATAGATTGGATGCCGTCACGAGGAGGGCCGCCAGAAAGAATGTCGATATACGGCATGGTGTGGCGCGTCCAATCGGTGTTCCACGTGCTGGTTAAAAGTTTTAACCGTTCAGGCCGATCATCTTCGGTAAGCAGTTTTATCTCAATGGCGTATGCGCCGATGCGGCTGTCTGTTTCTTCGCTATTATCTATCAGGTCTTCTTCTATGATGGGTGTGGGGGGGACGGCCGTTGGCTCGACTGGTTCAACGGCCGTTGGCTCAATGGCAGTAGCCCCTATCGCCTCATCAACAGAGCTTGTACATGCGGCCAGTAACAATATCCCTAATACATATAATACTTTCATAATACGCTCCTAAGGGAAAACTTGTAAATAACTGTGGCCAAGGTGACAGGCACTTGCCAAGTGCCTGTCACCTGAAAGTCCAAAGTTAAAAATGAACCTTCCCTAAGGAATGAGGATTTATTTAACTACCAAAGTTGTCATTCCCGTCTTTGCAGAGCTTGCCCTCATGAAGATGGGGGAATAGCAGATGGAAGTTTCTGATTTTATTTAATCCTCATTCCTAATCAAAAACATTAATGTATCTTCGTACCTTCTCAAAAAGTTGGGGGCATGAGTACAACGGATTGGGAAAAGAACAGATTTACCTGACCGACACAATTTGCTCCTTCCTTAATTTGTTATACTTACCCCGTTTTATTGAGAAGATACTATCTTCTTAATAAAACGGGATAATTATTTTGCTTTTAGTGTGACTACAGCAGATTATGGAAATAAACAGATGTTTTTTCGACTGCACCATCTATTTATTTCTTTCATCTGTTGTTGTCACCCCAAAATATTGAAAAATTAGTATCTTCTCAGTATTCTGGGGTGACTTGACAAATTTTCCTAATGGTATTTGTGTAAAATAAAGTGCTGATGAAATTTATCAAGTCTTGTCCACGATTTATTGAGAAGATATCAACATTACACATTAACCTATATCTGCTTTCATTTTGCCTCAATACGCAACGGTAAACCGTGAGCTAGATGACAAAACAGCGGGCATAGCGAGAAATGGAGTTAAATTAGGCGATATTTTTTCAAGTGGCGGGGGCAGGTGAACGGTACGGGTATGGGTGGAACAAGTTCAGATACTGTTCGTATAATAGTTGCGGTTACAGGTTGAATTATAGATGTTTGGACGGGCTTAAATGAATCTTTTTGTCGAGGAAGATGGTGATTAACGGCCAATCAAAATATCTTGTGTAGAAACGGCCGTTTACTCCATCATTCCCCGCCTACAAGGAAATTTGTCCCTTTCCCAATTCGCTGTACTCATTTGAAGGTAAACGGCCGTTTACCATCCCAACCGCTCCCCAAGCCTCGCTGGCAAAATCTGCACCAAAATCCCCCGTTCCTCCTCCCCGATGACGCGCAAAGCGAACAAACTGCCAACGTAAACGGCCGTTTCCAACACAAGCCCCGCCAGCAGATGAATTTGCCCGCTGAGGGAGATGGCCGTTTCTTTCAAATTTATCACACAACAAATTACATATAGCTACGACTTTCACGCACAAACGCAACAATTTCCTCGCTAGTCAAATCCACATCAATACCATCAATATCAAAAGGGGATTTATTCGTTGTTTCAGGAGAAATGACAAACAGTTGTCCATCTTTTCTTTTTATACGCACCATACCGTCACGCATAACTTTTTCGAGTATAGATGCCAAATTTTGACGGGCTTCGGAATAGGTATAAACAGCACTCATGATGTCACCTCCACAATTTGCGCTTTCACAGATTTAGCAGAATTGATTAAACTTGTATCAAGGGATAATAGCGGTGATTTATATTTGATAGCACAACGAATCAAGTACGCATCATAGGCGTAGATATTTAATTTGTCTGCAAGCTTGATCGTTTCTTCAAGCTCCACATCAACCATACGGATTGGTATCCTTTGATACACCCGCATCGCTTTAACAGCATCTATGACAGAAATACGGTTGCGTTTAAGCATGGCAGAAAAGGCATTCCCAATCTCCCAATGAATGGAATGGGGAGCAATCAAATCAACATTCCGAGTTAACGCTATTAACCTCTCTTTTTTGGGTTCATTTGTAATAATTGCAATTAAAACTGAAGCATCTACAACGATGTTAGCCATATAAGTTACCGCCTGTTATCTACGCATATATAAATTGTACAATAGTACAACTATTGTAATTCTGAATTATGCAAAACACAAAACGGCCGTTTATCACCCCAACCGCTGCTCAAGCCTCACCTGCAAAACCAGCAGACTGCCGACGTAAACGGCCGTTCCCAACACAATCCCCACCAGCAGATGAATCTGCCCGCCGAGGAAGATGGCGATTACCATGAGGACGGCCGTTTACCCCATCATTCCCCGCTCACGCAAAAACCATTGTACTCAACGCAAAACGGCCGTCTTAGACGGCCGTTTTGTACAACTAAAACACGAGGTGGAATGTGCAAACACTTTTCCTAATGCCAACGCAAATATCTATTTGGCAACAAGCGAAGAAATCCTATAGCAAGGATATATGCAGCCGAATGACTTGTTAAAGCCATATTTGAAGAAACAACGTCTGCAAACCACTTAGACACTACCCTTGCTATAAAAATATCCTGTGCAATAAAGCGGTAACCAGAAATGGTCGTTGCAAACAACACAGTTCCCCCGAGTAGAATGCAAATAACAGTTACAATAGATGAACGGCGACAAGAAGGGCATAGTAAGTACCAAGAAATTAACAGTAACACTATGGTTATAAAAAACGTACCTGTAATTTTCAACCAAGTCATAGATGATTCGACTGATTGAATCAGCGTTATGTCAGCCGTTTTCATTCCGTGATAAGTATTATCTACAAATATAGAAACCGCTAGTAACCCTAATACAGCAAAAATCTCATAGACTCTTCTCATACACACCACGCCCGTAAGGTATTGTCCAAAGTATTTCGGCTCTTTCGGATTTTCCCCTACACTAAATGTAGCATTTGGCATATTTAATGCCGTACAGCCTGCTCACCTTACATTTACATTAATTTAGGCAACTTATCCAGAGTGATTGCATACTCCAAAAATTTAAACTGATCGCAACGAATTTTCACGAATTTAGGTAACATTTCGCGGGAATTCATGAAAATTCGTTACAAAAAATGAATATACAATCGCCCTAGCAAAATAGCACGCTACCCCCTCCTTTCGCTACACAAAAGCCAAAATTCCAAGTATTACTACCTTGATGTAAAGTGATCTCCTGCCGACCAACTTGATAACTAACATCGTTTAGCTCCGTTTTATGGTTAGAACCCGCAAACCATGGTGTTCCACTATAGGTACTCCCAATATTGGGGGTTGGTACAACCCAAGTCTGTGTGTCATAACATTGTCCACCAGAAGGGAACCATGTGGCACTGCAACCTGCCTTTATTTTTCCGTTTGACCAACTCACTTGAGGATCTGGTTTAGTCCATATATTACTAACTTTTACTGAATACATCCAAGGTTTCCGTTAGTTATCCCATCCTGATAATGAAGCGTTAACCTAGCACAGACACTACTTGTTGAGTCACATTTATAATCAGACAACTCATCGGCATAAACCAGATTTGGAAGCAAGAATGATTGCTCATTAATTGGAGGATCTGAAAGTTCCAGCATATGACGTGGTATTCCAACCTCATATGTTATTTCCGTATAGCCATCTGAAGTGAGAGCCTCTTGGTATCGAACTAAATGCGGCACAAGTACTACTTTCTCCCCAGTTTCTAAATTTTCTAATGTCGCATGGGAATTAATTGTCCCTTCTACATGAGGAGGTAACTCAACATGAGGTGGTAACTCAACCGGTACTGATGACTGCGCGCCTGCCATAGTAGCTATAACAAATAGCATAACAAAAACTATGCTTGTGGACATATATAACTTTTTCATAGTAAAACTCTTTATTTCAAATCGTCTATTGTTGTAAATGTGTCAACACATTTACAACAATAGCAGTTCCCTTTAACTGGCACAATGTACAAGTATGCAAATAATGTTGCATCTTTATGCAATTTGCACTGCATTGTTGTGCAATTACGCCTGCACTATCGTGCAATTTGGATTTATCCTTCAAACAGACCCAGCCGTTCAGCTTTTAATGCCGCCCCTACCCGTGATTCAACGCGCAACTTGTCATAAATACTATTTAGCTGAGAACCAACTGTGCGGTTGCATATTCCCAATTCTTGAGCAATTCCCTTATTTGTCTTTTCTTGCATCACAAGTTGCATAACGGCAGTTTCCCGTTCCGTCAACACAATATAATTCCCATTCGTGCCAACTTTGGAACGAAAAGCTGTTCTGAGCAGAGATTTACTAAACCATGTATACCCTTTGGCAACAGCACGAAGAGCTTGCGCTAATAATTCTGGTGGTGATGCTTCGGGAAGACAGCCGTTTATATAGTTTTTTTGGATAAGCGTATGACAACGATGACTATTTGAGTTTGATAAGGCTAAGATGTCTACAGAGGAAAGGCGGTGAAATATGGGGCTGATGTTTTCTTGCCAATCATCCATAAATATCAGCAACACATTAGGGTGATAAGACAAACATAACTGAGGAAGTCGATTAAACTCAGATGTTGTTTCCAAAGCAACAGCATCATTGATTGCTAATAAATTAAAACAAATCCCTTGATTTTTTAATGGGCAGTTTCCTGCCAACAAAACGCGAATTTCCACAAGTACCCTCCTTTACAACTACTGTAAATTGCCAACAACTTTACAATTGAACGCGCGTTGTATACCCCCCCCCTTATTTGGTCAAGGATCATAGGGGAATCGTCAGGAACTTATATTCTTATTCTTATATTTTGCCGTTGGCAAAATCTGCACCAAAATCCCCCGTTCCTCCTCCCCGATGACGCGCAAAGCGAACAAACTGCCGACGTAAACGGCCGTTCCCAACACAATCCCCACCAGCAGATGAATCTGCCCGCCGAGAAAGATGGCGATTACCATGAGGATGGCGGCGATTAACGGCCGTTTCTCACTCCAAATAACGCCCTGCTCTCGACTCGCTAATCGCATCCAAAATATCTTGTGTGGAAACATCTGTTTTTATTCCCGGCACATCAAAAGGAGAACGTGTTCTTTTCAACTTTGACGTTAAAGAGAATAAAAATCCATCTTTCCGACGGATCTCAACTTCTTCTGTTTGGGCAAGGATCAACAGTTTGGCAAAATTTTGACGCGCTTCTGAATAAGTAAATGCTTGCATGTTTAATTACTCCAATATCTCAATACCAAGTTCAATAGCAACTTGTTTCATACGTTTATCCAATGTAAGCAACGGGCAGGAATAGGTTAAGGCGCATTGTAAAAAATAAGCGTCATACGCATAGATATTAAACCTGATTGCAATTCGTAATGCTTGTTGGATATTTATGGCAACGAGCCGCACTGAGATTTGCTCGGCGGCTTCAAACGCAGACAACGCTTCACTTGGTGTAAGCGTTTTGCGTTTGATTATGGATGATAACGCATTGCCAATTTCATATGGCAATATCTCTGGAGAGATGATGTCAACAGTTGCGGTAAGTTGAATAATCCTTTTCTTTTCTGGTTCATCCAAAGCGACTGCTAAAAATATGTTTGTATCAGCTATGATGTTCATACAGACAATTGTACAACTGATAATTTGTTTTTCAAGGGGGATTTAGTTTTCTATCATTACAAAAACGGCCGTCTCACCACCCCAACCGCTCCCCAACCCTCGCTGGCAAAATATCCCTCAAAATCCCCTTCTCCTCCTCCCCGATGACGCGCAAAGCGAACAAACTGCCGACGTAGACGGCCGTTCCCAATACCAACCCCGCAAGCAGATGAATCTGCCCGCCGAGGAAGATGGCCGTTTACCCCATCATTCCCCGCTCACGAAAAAATTCGTTTCTTCCCAAATTCGCTGTACTCAAAACAAAACGGCCGTCTAAGACGGCCGTTTCATAATTTCTTCAAATATAATCAAATATATCAAACAGCCATAGCCAGTTCGCTTTCTTGATTATATGTCGTTCGCGTTGCTAACCACTTTTTTAATGATCGTGGACTTTCACCTGATTTACGACCAGCCAAGAGGCCTGAGACACTAAGGTCTTCATCCAGATCTGGCCAATGTATTAACGTGCCATCGCCTATTATTTCAAACTCACTCCGCTCTTCTGGCAGGCCGTACCACAGACGCGGATACCACATAAGAGGAAGTATGATGGTACGGCCGTCAACTAAATCAACTTGCAACGAATCTTCGCTAACGATAACGTTTTGTGCGCTTGCTTCTTGCATTTCAATCATCAAAGAATTCATACCAACTCTCCAAAAACAACTCTCTATTTTCGTGTACTAATCTGCCAATTCGATTTAATTCAGATCGGCTGAACCTGCCTGTTTTCTGCAAAGCAACTGGGTCAAGCCAAAATTTTGCTACTTTTCTGTCGCGCTTTACATGGATATGCGGAGGTTCAGCGTAGTCCAATGCACCAAAGAAAAATCGGTACGGACCTTCTTTCAAAACTGTAGGCATTCTTGAGCATCTCCTTTTTCACTTTCTCAGACTCAACATGGATAGTATAGGTGGGTTATTTACAAAAGTAAAACGGCCGTTTCTCCACCATTACCCGCTCACAAAAAAATTCGCTCCTTCCCCAATTCGCTGTACTCATTTGAAGAAAAACGGCCGTTTACAATTGCATATGATGGCATATTTTGCTATCATTTTAGCGATGAACAATAAACACCGTAAAACGCTGTCCGCAATTTTCACCAATCCCGTGTCGCGCAACCTTGAATAGCGACGGATTGAAGCCTTGCTTATTGCGGTTGGTTGCGAGTTGATTGAAGGACACGGTTCGCGGGTTGCATTTAAGATGCGTGGGTTACGAGTTGATTTTCATCGCCCGCACCCACGAAAAGAAGCAAAACCGTACCAAGTTCGCATTGCCCGCGAATTTCTGGAAAAGATGGAGATTAAGCCATGAAACCAATGCGTTATAAAAGATATGCCGCTCGGATTGAATACAGTGACGAGGATGAATGTTTCGTTGGCCGCGTGGCTGGCATTCGGGACATTATTACTTTTCATGGAGAAGATGTTGCCGAAGTGCGGCTTGCTTTTCAAGAGGCGATAGATTTTTATCTGGAAAGTTGTGCAGAGCGGGGAGAAAGTCCGCAAAAAGCGTACTCTGGCAGAATCATGTTGCGTGTGCCTGCGGCAACACATGAGGCGGTGGACAGGGCGGCGACGTTAAGCGGCAAAAGCATTAATCAATGGGCGATGGAGACGTTGTCTGTTGCTGCTCGTTAGGGATAAACGGCCGTTTGCCCCACCATCCCCTCACGAAAAAACCATTGTACTCAACGCAAAACGGCCGTCTTAGACGGCCGTTTACACTTCTATCATCATGCAAGAAACAACGTAATAATCAGGCGACAGATATAGTTCTGTTCACAGAACCGGTATGCGCTTCCGCATACATACGAAGCGCGGCAACCATTCGTTGCTCATAATCATTGCCTAATGCTTGAAACCACGACAACAAGATCGGCTCCATTTTTACGGTGACGGCAACATCTTCTTGTGGCATACGCCATTCTGCATTGGCAAAAAAATCTTCGCCTAACGGCGGAATATCAGTCGTATCAATATCGTCGTCTGTAAGAGCGTCAATCCGTTCCCAATCGGTAAGAGATGTATCGTCCATACTGTTTTTGTTCATAATTCAGTGCCTTCCGTAAAGAGACGATGCGAATGGTTTCGCTATCATCATATTCAAGATAAACGACAACAATAACGCGCCCCACTGTCATACCAATGCCAACCCATCGATCCTCGCCATAATCAGCCCGCGTATCAAGCCGAGTTAGCATAGGTGCATCGAACACTTCCTCCGCACTCTTAAAATCAAATCCATGCTTACGGATATTGGCCTGTCGTTTATTCTCATCCCACTCAAAGTTCATGATTCTATTGTATGTACAAACTGTAAATAATCAAGAGCCCGTTTACCCCACCATTCCCCACTCACGAAAAAATCCGCCCCTTCCCCAATTCGCTGTACTCATTTGAAGCAAAACGGCCGTTTACCACCCCAACCGCTCCCCAAGTCCCGCTGGCAAAATCTGCACCAAAACCCCGCTCATAAAATCCGCTGTACTCAAAGTAAAACGGCCGTCTTAGACGGCCGTTTCTCCACATCCTAACAATTCTGCACGTTTGCGCGTTAATACACCTTGTCGTGCGTGCCAATATCCAGCAAGACAATTACCTCTTCGCCTGATACTGGATCGAATCCCAAAGAAAAGACAACACGACAATCGTAACCGCAGGAACATGCCCAAAAACCAACAAGCGTACCGCCTAATCTATGCGTGACTAAAGAGGATGCAAACAGGTCTTGTTCCATTTGACGCAACGCAAGATCAATGTGCTGGCGTAATTTTTTGTTACGCCGAGTAAATTTACGGTAAGCGCGTCTGAATTTAGGCGTGAGGACAAGTTGCCTCATATATTACCTTTATGCAATTCTTGTATAACTTGATTTGCTGACTGTGCTGTAAATTGCCCCTGACGAAATGCGCTCAATGATTCCCGCGCATCGCGTGCGATTTTTTGTCGTTCTGCTTCAATCAATCGTTTGCGAAAAATGTCGATTAGCATTTCTTGCTGGTCAACTGGCAATTGGCCGACTGTGTTAATTGCTTGGTTAAAAGTGATTGTACTCATTTTTTGCCTTCCTCATATGTAACCGTAATTATTTTGCGAAGTATAGCATATAAAATGAAGAAAATGACAAACGACCGTTTCTCCACCATTACCCGCTCACAAGAAAATTCGTTCCTCCCCCAATTCGCTGTACTCATTTGAAGAAAAACGGCCGTTCGACAACAGCCATTTATCTTTCACAAAAAAACATTCTAACGTAATTGTTCCAAACCTTCCAAATTCAAAATATACATTTCTACCTGTCCTGATGGATTCTCTCGCTTCATCCTATCAAATTCAGCTTCTGCATCCGATAATACCCGTGAAGTTGAATCATTCCTATACCAACATCCTCAAACATTAGCATGTTCGTCTCCCATCGTAACATTTTGTATTCGAAGTTCAGGTAAGTCTTCTACAATAAGAACATATCGAGTATTAATTGCTGTAATTGATTCATCTGCTAGAACTATGTTTGAGGAATCAGAAGTAATCCAACCTGACGTATAACCATCTGCACGTTTAAATAATGGATTTACCGAAATAAAATCCAAGAAAGCATCTGATCCACAAATTCTAGTTGCGAGAGAAGGGATAGTCGGCACAATCGTTGGTGTGTTGACAGGTGTTTGAGTCTTTTCTACAACCATAGAAGAAGGTTCTTCCATTGGTGTAAGGATAATTAAGGTGGGAGAGGCGGTTGATGTGGCTTCCACAGCATAATCAGTTGGTTCTATTGCAAAGTCTGTAGTCTGATGTTCATCAGGCAATTCTTGCCTTGGCCAAGATAACCAAACGGTAATTGATATTAAAATAATTCCTATCCCAATAGAAATAACCTTGAGTGCGAGAGGTAACGGTGGAATTTTAACGCTTTCAATTTCAGTAATTCCATAAAGTGCTACTAAAAGTGCAACACCTCCTATCAATGCTAAAACCGCTGGCCCATCCATAATAATACTCCTAAATTATTCTTCATTTTTGTAAATAATGCTTATTTTTATCTCAATAATCCCAATTATAGTATTCTAAAGATGTTCAACGAAATTCGCTAGTTATCAAAAAACGGCCGTTTACCACCCCAACCACTCTCCAACCCTCGTCGGCAAAGTCTGCACCAAAATCCCCCGTTCCTCCTCCCCGATGACGCGCAAAGCGAACAAACTCCCGACGTAAACGGCCGTTCCTCCCGCATCCCACACAAACCAGCAATTCCAATTATGGCTTATGCTTCATTTATACTCGAGTGAATAATCATTTTCATGTATGAAAACGAGACTAAAGCCATGTGTTTTGAGCGATTATTTACCAAAATCAGGCTTGATCCGACCAAAAATCCCTAAAACAATGGTTGC
>WFSA01000142.1 GCA_015486215.1 Anaerolineae bacterium
CCCTAACCCTCCCCCGAAGGGGGAGGGAACTTGCTCCCTCTCCCTTTGGGAGAGGGTTGGGGTGAGGGTAAAACTCCAAAGTTAAATGGGTAAGTTATTTAAGGCTCATTCCTTAACACTCATACACAATGCAAAATTTGTCTTATCCCGGTCCAGAAGATATCCATCGCCACCTGTTGCCAAATGGCATCGTGGTCTTAGTTTACGAAAATTTCGCCACGCAATCGGTTGTGATTGACGGCTTGGTTCGGGCGGGGGCGTTGGCAGAAACGCGCCAAACGGCCGGGCTTGCCAGCTTTACCTCCTCCATGTTGATGCACGGGACAGAAAAACGGCCGTTTACCCAAATCTATGAAACAACCGAATCCATCGGCGCGTCGCTCGGCTTTAGCAGTGGCTACTTCTCGACTGGATTTGCGGCTAAAGGGCTGGTTGAAGATTTCAGATTACTGCTCGATTTGACGGCGCAATCGCTCCGTCACCCCACCTTTCCCGCCGCTGAGTTTGAGAAAATGCGCGGCCAATATCTGACCGCGCTGTACATGCGGGCGGACAATACGCAGCAGATGGTAAATTTGCGCTTTAATGAAGCGTTGTATCCGAACCATCCATACGGCCGTTCCTCCAGCGGCTATATTGACAGCATAAGCAGCATCACCCGTGATGAAATCGCCGCTTTTCACGCTGCGTATTATCAGCCAGAGGGGATGATTTTATCCATTGTCGGCGGCATTGGGGTGAATGAAGTGCTGGAAGGGGTGATGGATAGTTTTGGTGGGTGGAACCATCCCTCCCCCAAACTGATGCCTGCCATGCCGCCCGCCGTCCGCCCAGCCGCCAAAACGCGCGTTCATGCCGATCTGCCCGACAAAAGTCAATCAGATATTCTTATCGGCTTGCCTTCCCCCATCCGTTCATCTCCTGACTATATGGATGCCAGCGTGATGAATACAATTTTGGGCGTTTTTGGCATGATGGGGCGCATCGGCAAGGTTGTGCGTGAAGAGAAGAATTTGGCGTATTATGCGTACAGTCGTCTGCAAGGCGGGCTGGGGCCGTCGCCGATGATTGCGGCGGCTGGGGTCGCGCCCGACAAGGTTGATGAGGCGATTGAGGCGATTTTGCACGAGATTGAGCGCATCCAAACGGAGTTTGTGCCGCTTGATGAGTTAGCCGACAGCCAAGCGTACCGCACTGGCTCTATGCCCGTCGGTCTGGAAACGAATGAGGCGTTGGCTGGTGTTATCTCTGATATAGAACTGTACAGTTTGGGGCTGGATTATTTGCAACGCTTTGATGATATAATCAACGGCATCACTCCTGAACGCATACAAGCCGCCGCGCAAAAGTATTGGAGTACGGAACAACTCGTCATCGCAACAGCAGGAGAGCAATGAATAATTAAAATGAGCAATGAACAAGGGGCTGTTCATTGTTCATTGCTCATTGCTCATTGTTAATTATGAAAATAGTGTCTGGTGTGGATTTGTTGGAAATTGGGCGTTTGGAGCGTGCTTTTGCCCGACATGGGGAACGCTTTTATAATCGTATCTTCACGGAGCAGGAGCAGTTGTATTGCAACGGCCGTGTGGATAAGTTAGCAGGACGGTTTGCGGTCAAAGAAGCGGTCGCCAAAGCGTTGGGCAGCGGCATTGGGGCGGTACGGTGGGTAGATATTGAAGTCGTCTCTAATGCGGATGGCAAACCAGAATTGCATTTGCACAATGAAGCGCGGAAATTGGCTGATCGGCTTGGGCTGCGGGAGTGGTCTATTAGTATTTCGCACACGGAGTCGCTGGCGATTGGGTTTGCGACAGCGGTGTCAATGGTCAATGGGGGTGCTTTTTTGTGATGGGTATCTGCTTTTGTGCGAATTGTTTTTGAGAGGGTTGGTTAGTATCTTCTCAGTATTCTGGGGAGACTTGACAAATTTTCCTAATGGTACTCGTGTAAAATAAAGTGCTGATGAAATTTGTCAAGCCTTGTTCACGCTTTATTGAGAAGATACGTTGGTTAAATATAAGAGGTTTTTATGCAGCAGACGTGGATGACAGATGATAAGACGACGATCAATTTTGAGATATTTGGTGACCGATTGAACCCGCCGCTTTTGCTTTTGCCGGGATTGATGGGGTCTATCAGTACGCAATGGCGCAAGTTTGTACGGCCGTTGACCGCCGATTACCGCGTGTTGATGATGGATTTACGGGGACACGGCCGTTCAAATAACAGCCAAACAACGCTGAGACCAGACCGCATGGCAAAGGATATTGCTGGATTACTGGATCATCTGGACATTCCAGAGTTGCATGTGGCTGGATATAGTTTGGGCGGGTATTTGGGATTGTTGCTGGCCTTAAATCAGCCCCGCCGCGTCAGTACGCTGCTTATGCACGCCACTAAATTTTATTGGACAAAAGGGTCTGCTAAAAATATGCAGGCTCAATTAGACCCTGACAAAATGGTAAAAACAGTGCCTGCGTATGCGAATCAATTGATGGAAGAGCATGGAGGGCGGCAATGGCGTGCATTGGTGCGTCAAGCGGTTGAGATGACCTTCTTTATGGCTGAAGCAGGGATACGAGAAGCTGCCTTAAAGCATTTACAACAACCTGTATTGGTCAGTTTGGGCGACCGTGATGAGATGGTTCCTTTGCCAGAAGCGGTGCGGCTGAGTCGTATTCTTCCCAACGGAGGCTTGATTGTGCTGCCGGGAACACGGCACGCCTTCCAATCGATCCGCCCCGTGCCGCTGTTGCCAATGATGCAGAATTTCCATCAAAAACGGGATTGATTTGACCATTATGAGATTGCAGCCCGTCCGTTACCCCCTTTGTTCAGACGCTGTGGTATCTTCTTGAGAAGTTATACGCTGTGCGTCACGTTGCTTGATGAAAAAAATTAAGATCGCCTCACTAACATTGTTTGCTGTCATTGCCGCCGCAACGGCCGTGCTTTTCCTCGATCCCTTCAATTGGCATCTACCCGACCGTTTTGACGATGAGTATGATGCCGCCATGACCGCCATCCCTGCTGACAGCCTCGTTTATATCGGCGTTAATCTATTGCATTATGACGCTGATGAGTGGAAAACAATCCAGCAGGCAGAAGATGGGGGAATGATGGAGGATCTTGATGAGGTAATTTTTTATGAAACAGGCTTACATCTAGCTGATGAACTCCCCTTATGGATGGGGCAATATGCGGGTGCTGCTATTTTACCGCTGACAGGTTCAGCCGATGAATTGACAAATCTAGAGTGGCTGTTGGCGGCCGAAGTACGGGATAAAAAGGCGGCTGATATATTTTTGCAAAAATTGAGTGGTGGATGGGGGCAGCGGCAAGGGAGTGTTCCGCATGAATCGAATGGTATTATTTGGTTTGACGGCATCGCTTTTGGGCGCAACGGCCGTTTGCTTCTCGTCGGCTCATCTTTAACGGCCGTTGAACAAGGAATCGCGGCGATGGAAGGGAAATCGTTAGCTGACGATCCCGATTATGCGGATGCCATCGCCAGCCTGCCTGCCAAACGATTACTCACAGGATATGTTCCTGCCGCCGCACTGCCCGTTTCCACCTCCGCGCTCCCTTATCAATTTATGGGAGCGGGTGCCGGCAACTTGCTGCCCAACGGGATGGGCGGAACGGCCGTTTCTATGAATAGTAACGCTGAGGGTATCCAAGTTGATACAGTGACGGTGTACGATTTTGAACAGATGGATCGTGCCGAAAAAGAGGCATTGGCAACTGTTGGCGAGAGCCATGCGGCCGAGATTTTGCCCGCAAATACGCTCGTTTACATGACAGGGCAGCCTATCGCCTTGAGTTGGCCTCCATTACGGGATCGGCTGGCAACGGCCGTCGGCGAAGCTGATTTTGAGGAGACGATAGAGCTTTTTGATGATAGTTTTGGGTTGAACTTGGATACGGAACTGTTCCCTTTATTGACGGGCGGAACGGCTGTCGCCCTATTAGACGATCTCTCTCCCATCGCCGTGCTGGAAAGCGGGGATATGACGAAGGTGGAAACGGCCGTTCTTCAATTTAATACAACGGTGACCAATAATGGATTAGGAAGAGTTGACGAAGTTGACGATGTGTATGGATTTACGACCTTCTTCATGCCAGATCTCATTTTTAACTACGCTTTAACGGATGAGGCGTTGCTTTTTAGCAACAGCCTCGCCCCGTTGGCAAAAATACCAGCCGACGATACCTTAGCGGACTTACCGCGCTTTCAAAAAGCTGCGGCGGTATTTCCTGATATGAACCACGATCTGTATATTGATTTGCAAAATATAGATGCGGCGATGTTGCTGCATATATTGATGATCACGGGAGGAACGGCCGTTCAAGAGAATATCGTTCACCACCGCCTCCTTATTTTTACGGAGTAGAGAAGCTGCGTACCGTAATTCTGCACCTTCGCCCCCTCGCTCGGAGAAACTATGAGTAATATCCTCGTCCTGCACGGCCCAAACCTGAACGCGCTTGGCCGACGCGAACCGTCCATTTATGGCAATATGAATCTGAGCGACATCAATCACCGTCTATCAGCGATGGCGGCCAAACGGAAAGCCTCTTTGAAATTTGTGCAATCCAACCATGAAGGGGTACTGCTTGATGCGTTACATGAGAATGCGGATTGGGCTGATGGCGTTTTGATCAATCCGGCCGCGTTTACTCATTATAGCTATGCGTTACGTGATGGAATAACGGCCGTTTCTCTCCCCGCTGTTGAAGTTCATCTATCCAATATCCACGCACGGGAATCCTTTCGGCATCAATCGGTATTAGCGGCCGTTTGTGTGGGGCAGATCAGCGGCTTTGGCTGGCGCAGCTACACGCTCGGCTTGCAAGCATTATTGCAGCATCTATCTTCCTAAAAAGCGGCATTCCTGCATTAAGGAACAAGGGTTTATTTAACTACCAAAGTTGTAACTACTCAGCCATGTATCTTCTCAGTATCCTGGGGAGACTTGACAAATTTTCCTACTGATACTCATGTAAAATAAAGTGCTGATGAAATTTGTCAACTCTTGTCCACGATTTATTGAGAAGATACTCAGCCATTGTCCAAATTAACCACAAAGACACGAAGAACACGACGTTTTTTAAGATTTTCTTTGTGATCTTTGCTTCTTTGTGGTGAAATAATTGATAGGCTGAGTAGTTACCCAAAGTTGTCATTCCCGCCCCCATCCCCACCTTCGTGAGGACAGGCACTTCGTGAGGGTAAACTCTTTTAGGCGGGAATCCATGATTTCCCAGACTATGGATCCCTGCCTTCGCAGAGCCTGCCCTCATGAAGATGGGGGAATGACAATTTGAAGTTCCGCAAGTTATTAAATTCTCGTTCCTATGCGTAGGAATTACCAATCGTTTTTTCTGGAGAGAAACTGGAAATAAATTCACCTTACGCTAATGGACAACACCCCGCGCTTGTGATACTCTTGGTAACGATGTAGCTTACGAATGTATGTTAATTTAGGATAATTTTCATTAAGTCTTATTCCTAAACTAGGTGCTTCAACTAATCATCTCTATAGGATACAGTACATAAAGGTAGTTTGAACTGCCCCCGAAATGTAAAAACCATGTAATTATTTAACTATTATTGTATCTTCTTAAAAAGTTGGGGGCATGAGTATGACGGATTGGGAAAAGAATAGGTTTACCTGACTGACGCAATTTGTTCCTTCCTTGATTTGTTGTACTCACCCCGAAATATTGAGAAGATACCTATTATTCCTGCAAAGATAGGGGGTTACCTGTTCTCGTTCCTTCTGCATAGAACGAAATAGGGGCGAGTAGTTAGGCCATTTCTAAATTTAAATCACCCAAAACGTATCTTCTCAATAAATCGTGGACAAGACTTGACAAATTTCATCAGCACTCTATTTTACACGAGTATCGGTAGGAAAATTTGTCAAGCCTCCCCAGAATACTGAGAAGATACCCCAAAACTTTGATTGTCATTCCCGCCCCCATCCTCACGAAGGTGGGGATGACAAACGTGTAATTATTTTTCATGAATGGCCTTATAACCTATCTTGTCTGATTTTTGAAGATGTGGTGAAAATACGAGAAGTATCAAACGCGAGGTGTAAAGTATCATGGATGAAGTGACAACCGTTGTCTGTATTGACGATGAAGCAGAAATGCTCGATTTGGTTAAATTCATTCTTAGCCGCGAACAGATTGCGGTGACAGGAGCATCCAATGGCGAGATGGGATTAAAAGCTATTGAAAAAGAACAACCCGATCTAGTTATTCTCGACTTAATGATGCCAAAAATGGATGGATGGGAAGTTTTTCAAGCGATGCAAGCCTCTGAACGCATGAAAAATATCCCCGTCATCATTTTGACAGCCAAAGCGCAAAGCATAGATCGCGTTTTGGGATTACACATTGCCCGTGTTAATGCGTATCTTACCAAACCATTTAATCCAAAAGAATTACTAGAGACTATTGAGCGTGTGATAACAAAAGCTAACCGCGACAAATAGTAGTTCCTACAAAACAAACGAAGAAGCCTGCAACGTGCGGGCTTTTTTTATTTATCAGCCATCTCAGACAAGTCACTTCTACTCTGGGTTCGTCCATTTGCAAAACAGTAAAAACGATTACAAACTCAGTACATGATAGAGCAAATAAATGCAATTGAGGTAACTTCTCGATATTTCGGGGTGACTACAACGGATGAAAGAGATAGACGGATAGCGCAGTCGATAAAACATTCGTTCATTTTCATAATCCGCTGTAGTCATACTAAAAACAAAATAATTTCCCCGCTTTTTTGAGAAGATACCAATTGAGAATGAACGAGTAGACGATATTCCATAATGGAAAGCAAACGGCCGTTTTTTGCGGGCAAACCACGATAATCTTATACTACCATGTCTTCTTAATAATAGGAGAAAGGAACACGCGCCAGAAATCATGGTACAGCTTTTAGAACGTATGAAGACAAACTCCCGTCACTTTTCCAAGAAATCAGAGACATCTAACACAAGCAATGGTACGATGGCACCTCTTTTACTAAACTCAACATGGGATTATAAAACAGCAGACACCAAACAATACACCCATTGTTATCATAATTACCCTGCCATGATGATCCCCCAAATTGCGGATCGATTGATTGCCATGTACGGACAAAATGCAGAAATACTTTTTGATCCCTATTGTGGAACAGGAACATCGCTTGTTGAAGCAAATTTGAAAAATATCAATGCTATCGGAACGGATTTGAACCCCTTAGCAAGACTCATCGCCAGAACAAAAACGCTAAAAATAGAATTGCAGATATTGGATTTATACTTAAAACAGTTCAATGATTTTGGCTTTGCATTGAATTTTGGGCAGCATGATTTAAATAATGTGGTTGTGCCAACATTCAAGAATATAGATTTTTGGTTTTCTGGCGTAGTTAAAACCAAACTGGCTCTCATCAGGGAATTCATCGCTAATATCGTTGACATAAATATAAGACAGTTTTTTTATGTTGTATTTAGTGAAGTTGTTCGGGAAAGTAGTTTTACTAGAAATAGTGAATTCAAACTATATCGAATGCCGCCAAAGAAACGCGAAACTTTCAATCCCGATCTGTTTTCAATGATGATGTCAAAATTAGCAAGAAACAGAAAAGGGTTAATCGCCTATCTCAATCAAACAAAAGGGCATTCGGCCACAACAAGCGTTCTTGATTTTAACAGTGTTGAAGAGATTGATTATATTGAAAGCGAATCCGTTGATATTATTGTAACTTCTCCCCCTTACGGAGACAGCAAAACAACTGTTGCTTATGGACAATTTTCGCGTTTATCGAATCAATGGCTTGGCGTAGAAAATGCTGGTCAGATTGACAATACGTTAATGGGCGGAAAAAGAAAAGGAATTCTTAAATTTGGTATTGATATTGCCGACGACAGTATAGATCACGTTGCAAACGTAGACGAAAAGCGTGCAAAAGAGGTTTATAGTTTCTATCACGATTATTATCAATCCATTCAAAATGTATCAAAAACATTAAAACATGGTGGTTATGCCTGCTATGTTGTTGGGAATCGTAGAGTGAAAGGAATTACTTTACCAACTAGCGCAATTACACAAGCATTTTTTGAAGCAAACGGCTTCCATCATACAAAAACATTCATGAGAAATATCCCAAATAAACGGATGCCGAGTAGAAACAGCCCAACCAATACATCAGGGGAAACAGCAACGACGATGAATTATGAATACATTGTTGTCATGCAGAAAGATTGAGAATAATAGGGGCGGTCTCCCCCAATGGGGGAGAGGAATCTATGTAGAGATTTCTCCCTATGGTCGAAATGACACTATTGCAAACGGGTAAGGTATTGAAGGCTTATTCCTAAGGGAAAACTCGTAAATAACTGTGGCCAAGGTGACAGGTGCTTGTCAAGTGTCTGTCACTCGAAAGTCCAAAGTTAAAAACGAATTCCCTAAGTTTGCGAATATGTTTTGAACAATTACGGAGACATTATGCAAGTACGTTTTTGGGGTGTACGTGGAACCATTCCAACACCCGGCCCAAATACAGTTCGCGTTGGCGGCAATACATCCTGCGTGGAAGTTCGCACAGAAAATAATATGCAAATTACCGTTCTTGATGCTGGATCGGGTATTCGCCTTTTAGGAAACTCTTTGCTTAAAGAGTTTCCCGATGGTGTTCATGGCAATATCTTGATCAGTCATACGCATTGGGATCATATTCAAGGGTTCCCATTTTTTGTGCCTGTATTCGGCCGTTCAAACCGATTTGTATTGATTGGGCAAAAACGAGTAGGAACACGATTAGAAGAGATTATGGCTGGGCAATTTATCGAGTCGTACTTGCCGTATGCGTATAAAACATTGCCTGCCGACCTTCTTGTTAAAGAGGTAGCCACAGGAGAACGCTTTCTTATTGGTGATTCGACAGTGGTCACAACCGCCAGCATCAATCACCCGGGTGGAAATTTGGGATATCGCATTGAACACGACGGCGCTGTGTTTACCTATTGCAGCGATATAGGGCATCCCGATGATGGGTTTGATGAAAATGTATTGAAGTTAGCTTATGGGGCTGATTTATTATTGCATGATGCCCATTTCAACACGATGGAGGATCGTCACCGCTTTTCCCATTGGGGACATAGCTGCTGGTTGGAAGCGGCGCAAGTGGCCTCTGAAGCGAATGTAAAAACCTTAGCTTTATCCCATTTTTCACCTGATACAACGGATGATATGGTTGATGAGATTCTGGAAAAAGCACGCAAAGTTTTCCCCCGCACGATTGTAGCAAGGGAAGGATTGGTCGTTAATTTGCCGATGGGGGATACGCTGCCGTAACACGGCGCAGGTGACTGGCACTTGCCGAGTGCCTGTCACCTGCGTCTAAGCTTTTTTAGGAATTTTTATGAAATTGACACGATCCAGCGGTGTGCTTTTGCATCCGACCTCTCTTCCTAGTCGATACGGTATTGGTGATTTAGGTGATGCGGCGTACCGCTTTGTGGATTTTTTGGTAGAGAGCAAGCAGTCGCTTTGGCAGATTTTGCCATTAGGCCCTACTGGGTATGGGGATTCTCCTTATCAATGTTTTTCTGCCTTTGCGGGCAACCCGTTGCTTATCAGCCCTGATTACCTTGTGCGTGATGGCTATCTGCCAGCCGATGGGGTGGAAACTGTCCCCTCTTTCCCCTCTGAACGCGTAAAGTATGGTGAAGTAATCCCCTATAAACGGGAGTTGTTTGCAGGGGCTTATGCCCATTTTGTAAAGCATGGAACGTCAGAGCAACAGATATCCTTCTCCCAATTTGAGGATAAACAGGCAGGGTGGTTGGATGATTTTGCTTTATTTATGGCACTCAAAATGGAGCATCAAGCGGTGGATGGGGGAGTATGGAGCAGTTGGCCGCAAGAATTAATGCAGCGTGACGTGCAAGCGATACAGTTTTGGTCAGAAAAATTATCTTCTGAGATTGAGTATCATAAGTTCCTCCAATTTATTTTTTTTCAACAGTGGAGTAGTATTAAACGGTACGCGAACGATAGGCACATTCAAATCATTGGCGATGCACCGATATTTGTCGCCTATGATAGTGCTGATGTATGGGCGAATCGTGAGCAGTTTTTCCTTGACGAGTTGGGGCTGCCAACAGTTATTGCTGGTGTGCCGCCCGATTATTTCAGCGAGACGGGGCAGCGATGGGGCAATCCGCTCTATAAATGGGAAGTGATGAAGCGGGATGGGTATGCGTGGTGGGTTTCCCGTCTCAAAATGGGTTTTGAGCAGGTTGATATTACCCGTCTTGATCATTTTCGTGGCTTTGCGGCGTATTGGGCGATTCCAGTGGAGGAGGAAACGGCCGTTGTCGGAGATTGGATCAAAGGGCCTGGCTCGGATTTCTTCCGCACCATGCAAGAGAAATTGGGCAGTTTGCCCATCATTGCCGAAGATTTAGGCGTTATCACCCCTGATGTGATCGCCATGCGTGATGAGTTCACCTTTCCCGGCATGAAGATTTTGCAATTTGGGTTTGGCGGCGATAAGACAAACGCCTTTTTGCCCCATACGTATGAGAGCAATTCTGTTGTCTACAGTGGCACGCATGATAACGATACGACCGTCGGCTGGTATCGTTCTGCTTCCCCGTCTGAGCAGGATTTCGTCCGTCGGTATACCGCTCGCTCTGGAGATAATATCGCGTGGGATATGATTCGGCTGGCGATGGCTTCTGTGGCTGATACGGCCGTTATCCCTTTGCAAGATTTAATGCAGCTAGATACCGATGCCCGCATGAATTATCCCGGTCGTACCGACGGGTATTGGCAATGGCGTTTTCTGCCCGAAGCCCTCACGGCTGCTATCGTTGAACGATTTAGGGATATGACAATATTATATGGGCGTGAACGATGCGTGAAAGAGGGGCGAGCGTAGGGTTAGCGTAGGTTTAGCGTCAGCATTGCGTACTGCAAGAGGCGATGATCTCTTATAGAATAATAATCAGAAGGGTAGTTAACAGTTCTCTTCATTCTTCTCCTCCTTTTTTAGACGGAAGCCAAGTTACGGCGTTCTTGGCTTCCATCGCAAATTCCCGGAGTGGCACAACGTGCCACTCCGTTTTTGTTTTTATCCCCTTTGTGCCTACTAAAATATAATCTGCAGATTTCGCAGATTAGCGCACAAGAATGGCACTATTTCTCTTTGTTCAGCTTAATTTTTTTGCGATCAATGTATCAAACCAGCGATCTGGCAGCAGGCGTGGAATAATCCAGCCGATCCACTGTTTACGCGGCACGGCGTAACGGGTTTTGGGCTTTGGGCTTTCTAATCCATCTATAATGACATCTACCACACGCTCGACAGGGATGGCGTTGCGCTCGCGCTCGTCAATGGAGGCGGTGATGCCTTGCAGCATACGGCCGTAATCCGTTTCTACATATTTCTCCACTTGCTCGGCAAATTTGCCAATGATGGGGGTGTGTGTCGTGCCGGGTTCTATAACGATGACCTCAATTCCATACATCATTAGCTCCCGTCGCAATGCGTCAGATAGAGCTTCGACGGCATGTTTTGATGCGGCATACGCGCCCATAAATGGGTAAACGACTTTGCCGCTGACAGAGCTGATATTGATGATTCGACTAGACAATGGGTCGGTTGGATCGGCTGTGTTTAAGAGGGGCAGTAGCTGTTGGGTGATATTGAGCAGGCCGATGACATTGACCTCCATCTGGCAGCGTACCTCATCAAGCGGAATGTGCATGAGGGGGCCGGGCGTGGAGATGCCGGCGTTATTGATGAGGGCGTAGAGACGGCCGTCGTCAACAGCTTGTTTAATTTGAGAAACGGCCGTTTTCACTCCCGCTTCATCAGTCACATCAAATAGTAACGGGATAAATTGTTCATTAAAATCAGCTTGTAACCGATCCACATCCGCTTGTTTACGCACACTGCCAAAGATGCGGTACTCGCCGCTTTGCAATAATTTAGCGGTCAACGCATACCCGATCCCAGTCGAAACCCCGCTTATCACAACATTTTTCATATTGTTGCTCCTTTATTTTCTTTTGGTTAATAGGCAGCCGACGGCCGTTAAAATAAGCCCTTGCAATAATGTCCCCATACTCAAAATGACCCCAACATCAAACCAGAACTGCTCAGGGAAGAGGCGGATGAGACCATCCGTATAATTGAATGTCCATGTGCCGGGCGGGAAGAGCAGATTGTGGAATTGGACAAAAAAGATACTCCATGCGAGAAAGATAAAGAGCGCGATGAGCAGTAAAATGATGCTGGTTAACAGCCCGCCGCGCAGTATTGCATCATACCCTTTACGGCGCAGCTCTTTTTGTGCCAGCAAAAAAGAAAGATCGCCAATAACAAGGATGCCCGTCACCCATAAAATGATGGTGATATTGTCAGCCACATTTTTAACATCAACCATATGGGATAGTTCGGAAGCGTTATAGAGCGGAATATCGCTGTTTGGCAGGCGCAGTTCCTCCAGCATATAGATGACCTCATCGGCTGGTTCGCTGCGTTGCAAATAGGCTAATGTGCCGTGCGCTAAGTTGAGTCTTTGCTCGGCGGTAAAGCCAAATTGGTCGGGGGCGATACGGGGATATTCAAAGGCGGGATAATCCCACGCGATGAGCAGGCGGATGGTCAACATGCCTAAAAAGAAGGGAAGGGCAAAGATGATAACCCAATGTATAAAGTTAGCTTTTTTGGCTAGTTTGCGTGTTTTTGCACGACTTTGGCTTGTTTTTGGGGCTGTTCTTTTTTTCATACTTCATGAGGTGGTTCGAGCTAAAAGTTTCTGGATAGGGTAAGGTGCTAGTACACACTGGCGGAAGTTCTTCGGCAATTATCGTAGGTCAATTTTGTAAAATTGACCGTGCAATTTTCCAAAATTGCACTACAGAAAACCCCGAAGAACTTAGGCCAATGATTTTATCTGTCAACTCCTTATGCTTCAATTCTATGCCTGATTACCCTCCATAAAATTAAAAAATTTGCGTCCCATCCCCTCAAAACAAACTCCCTTGCACCGCTTTCGGGAGGGATGGGGTTACAGGTGACTCAATTATCGCTAAAAATTCAGCTTCATTCAACACCGTCACCTCCAATTTTTCTGCCTTTGCCAGCTTGCTCCCCGCCTTTTCACCAGCCAGCAGATGGGTGGTTTTGCCGCTGACTGATCCCGTTACCTTGCCGCCATTCGATTCGATCATCTTCTTCGCATCGGCGCGGCTCAGGGTGGGCAGCGTGCCAGTGATGACAAAAATAGTGTCGGCAAGCGGCCGTACACTGTCTGAACGCTCCTCTTTTTCTGTCGTGAACCGCAGCTTCGCTGCGCGGAATTTCTCCACAATTGTCTGATTTTTTTCACGCTTGAACCAATCAATGACAGAGCTGGCTGTTCCCGGTCCGATACCGTCAATCGCCTCTAACTCTTCCTGCGTTGCGTGGGCGATATTGTCAATGCTGCCCATCGCACCCAGCAGCAACGCAGCGACTGAACTGCCGACGAAGCGTATGCCGAGTGCGGTTAATAGTCGTTCAGCGGGCTGTGCCTTGCTCTCTTTTACGCCTTCCAGCAGGTTTTGGACTTTTTTTTCCTTGAACCTTTCCAACGCTAGCAACTCCTCACTTTTGAGGCTGTACACATCGGCGATGTCATGGATGAGGCCGACTTCGGTGAGCAAAACGGCCGTTTTCTCCCCAAATCCATTAATATTCATCGCCGCACGGTTGGCAAAATACTCCACCCGCCGCGCCAATTGCTCAGGGCAGGATACATTTTCGCAATAAATGGCGACTTCGCCGTCAGGTTGGACGGCCGTTTCGCCACAAACAGGACAAATTGCAGGCTTGCCAATGACCTGCTCCGTCCCATCGCGCAAATCCGGCACAGGGGCGATGACGTACGGAATCACATCCCCCGCCCGTTTGATGGTGACCATATCGCCGATGCGGATGTCTTTGCGGGCGATTTCGTCGTAATTATGCAGGGTTGCATTGCGAACGGTGACACCGCCGAGTTCGATGGGGGCGAGAACGGCCGTTGGTGCCAAAATCCCGGTCCGCCCGACATTGACGGTCACATCGAGCAAGCGCGTCTGCTTTTCTTGGGCGGGGAACTTCATTGCCACCGCGCCGCGCGGGTCTTTGCCGACGAAGCCGAGCGAGGCGGCCAATGGCTGGTCGTCTATTTTGATGACCACGCCGTCTACTTCGTAGTTGATTTTATTCCGCAACGCGCCCCATCGCCCATATGCCGCCGCCGCTGCTTCTAAATCGGGGCAAAAAACGATGTCGGGTGAGATGGGGAAGCCGAGCGCGGCCAGCCATTTCAGCCGTTCCCATTGGCTGGTCGGCACGTCGCCGCCGTTCCAGGTGATGATGTCGTAGCAGTAGAGGGTTAACGGCCGTTTTGCCGTCACAGTCGAGTCCAATTGGCGCAGCGAGCCAGCGGCTGCGTTGCGCGGATTCATGTACGGGGCTTTACCCGCGTCCAAGCGCAGATTATTCAACGCCTCAAATTTGTCCAGTGGGAAGAACGCCTCGCCGCGCACAACCAGCGTTTCTGGCACAGCCAAATCGCTGTCGGGGACGATGGGGATACGTTGTGGCAATGCTCTGATAGTTCGCAAATTGGCGGTGATATTTTCGCCAATCTCGCCGTTGCCGCGTGTTGCGCCTTGTGTAAAACGGCCGTTTTCATACGTCAGCACCACCGTCAACCCATCAATTTTCGGTTCTGCCACATACGCCAATTTCATATCAGGTGATGGCATATGCTGTTCCAGTTTTTCGCGCCACGCTCGCAAATCATTGGCGTTAAAGGCGTTGGACAAGCTCAAAATGGGGGCAGGATGGGTGACTTTCTCGAAATTGCTGACGGGGGCTGTGCCAGCGCGCTGGCTGGGGGAATCGGCCGTTATCCATTCTGGATGCGCCGCTTCGATTGCCAGCAGTTTTTGATAGAGCACATCATAAGCGGCATTATCAATCAGCGGCGCGTTCAGCACATGATACCGATGCAAATGGAAGTTAATCTTGTCGCGCAAGGCGGATAATCTGTTCTTATCGTTCATTAGTTTTCTCAATAATGGTGAATAATGTATCGCATAATTGTACCCACTAATGCTCTCTGGAGGTTGCTTTATGCGTACCGTTTCCGTGCAGACGGGAATCTACCTCTCAGGGAAATATGGATTCCCGCCTTTGCAGGAACGACTAAGGGAAAACTCGTAAATAACTGTGGCCAAGGTGACAGGCACTTGCCAAGTGCCTGTCACCTGAAAGTTCAAAGTTAAAAACGAACCTTCCCTAAACAAGTTTGGGGTGATTAAAGTTTAGAGATGGCTTAACAGCGAAGTTTTACTTGTCCTGTACACAACGGAAGCCGACGATGGAGTGTAATTGGTCGGGAGCAAGATCGTTGCGATTACTGCTGCGGACGCGGTCGGCTTGATTGTTGTACGGCCATGCACCACCGCGTATGACGCGGGTAAAGCCGTGTTCTGCCCCTTGCGGATTAAGCAAGGGACTTTCTTTATAATAGCTGTCATCATACCAATCGGCCGTCCATTCCCACATGCTGCCAGCCATGCCGTAGATGCCAAAGGCGGATGCCCCATCGGGTAAGCTGTCAACGGGGAGAAGGTCGTCGAAACTTTCGTTGTTAAAGACAGTGCGGGTTTTGTTGGGGTATTCATCTCCCCAAGGGTATAAACGGCCGTCATCCCCTCGTGCTGCATACTCCCATTCGGCCTCTGTGGGCAAACGGCCGTTTACATAGTCACAATACGCCGCTGCCCCAAACCAACTGATACTATTAGCTGGATAATCGCTGTATCCCGTCAAAGGGAAGTATTGAATAGAGCCATCCCCTACATCTTGCTTATCAAGAAAACTAAAAGATGCATCTTGTCGCGCAAAGACGCATGTTTCAGGAGCGTCGCATACGCCGCCTGCGCCAATCTGCTTGTTAATAAAGGCTGCATATTGCGCCAAACTGACTTCGTATTTGTCCATGTAATAGCTGTCTAGCTGCACCTCATGGAACGGCCGTTCGTCAGGACTGGCTGCATAATCATTCTCTCGTCCGCCCATCATAAACGATCCTGCGGGGATCAACAACATCACCATCCCGTCACTCTCGCGCACAAATTCATCGGGGAGGATGGTAGGC
>WFSA01000143.1 GCA_015486215.1 Anaerolineae bacterium
CATCGCCCGCAACTGAGAAATCAACATCCCCGTCGCCACCTTATTCCGTCCACCACCGGGAATAATAATATCCGCATACCGCTTGCTCGGCTCCACAAACTCAAGGTGCATCGGCCGCACCGTCTCCAGATACTGCTTCACCACCGAATCCAACGAACGGCCGCGATCTTCCATATCCCGCTTCAACCGACGGATAAAACGCACATCGGCATCAGTATCGACATACAATTTAATATCCATCAGGTCTCGCAAACGGCCGTTTGTTAAAATCAAAATCCCATCCACGAAAATAATCGGGCTGGGAGTTACCGTCGTTGTTTCCCTGCGGCGGCTGTGCGTCTTAAAATCGTAGATTGGCATCTGGATTGGCCGTCCCGCCAATAACTCTTCCACATGATGAATTAACAAATCAGTTTCTAACGAATGCGGATGGTCATAATTGACCCGTGACCGTTCTTCAAGCGAAAGATGAGGAGAGTGACGATAATACGCATCGTGGGGCAGATAAGCGATCTGCTCTGCACCAACCGAATCCAGCACCGTGCGAGCTACTGTTGTTTTACCAGAAGCTGTCCCGCCAGCCGCCCCAAACACAATTGGTTTCCGTTCCATAACCAAATCCTCTATTTTAGCCCCCTCTCGTCACCTATAAAAAAACCCTAGCAATGCCAGGGTTCCAGTATCAAGCCATCTAAGAGATTCGAACTCTTGACCTACGCATTACGAGTGCGTCGCTCTACCAACTGAGCTAAGATGGCAACGAGCGAAATTATAACAAGGGGCTGTTTGAAAGGCAAAGTAAAGGAAATCCGCGTTTATCCGCATAATCCGCGTGCGAAGCATCTGCGTCCCATTGTTATGTTAAGTTATACAATTGCATAATGTAAAATAAACCCTTTAATTTTTGAAGCGTACCCGAAATCACTGTCCAAATTCTTTTTTACAAATAGAACTGAACAACCCTGTGTAAATACTGTTAAAACCGATCTTCATACACCATCCAAAATGACAATAGCAAAGCGGTATGCTAGAATGGTAACCATATTTAACACTGCTCATTTTTAAAGGTTATATTATGTGGATGCCATTTACAGACTTGATTAACAGTAGCTACCGTAAAACGGCCGTTTTAATCGCAGTTACTGCCAACATCATTTATATAGCTGTACTGTTTCCCCTTTACCGTACAGTCGGCCCCCAAGCCGCCGCCCTTGTTATAGTCCCCCTTATCATAAGCACATGGTTGCTGGGCTTCAAGCGCGGTCTATTAGATAATATCTTTTTCGTATTCGTTCACCTGATCACATTCTACATCATCGAGAATGATTACGATACCGCATTCTCTCACGTTATGCATGTAGGTACAGCAAGCACATTTGCAACCGTTATAGTTGTCGGCGGTCTGCGAAACCTTGTCTATCGCATTCAATTTCAAGCATACAAAATAAAAAAAGAACATCAAGCATTACAATCCGAAATTGCAGAGCGCAAGCGTGCCGAATCAGAGTCAGAAGAACTAAAACAAGAACGCCAAAAGCTGAGAATTGAAATTGCAGAGCGCAAACGGGTCGAATTAGAGCTAGTAGAAATTAATAAAGAGTTAGACCGATTCGCTTATATCGTTTCACACGATCTAAAAGCACCTTTACGCGGCATCCGCAATCTATCCGATTGGATTGCAGAAGATATGGGTGATGATCTACCAGAGGATGTACGAAAATACTTAAATTTAATGCACCAAAGCGTACAACAAATGCGAAATTTAATAGACGGTATCCTCGACTATTCACGTATTGGACGCACGCATACCCTCCATACATCAGTCAATACAAAAGAATTACTAACAGAAGTCATAGAATCATTACAACCACCACCCCAATTTAATATCGCCATCAGCGACAACATGCCCATACTATTTACAGAAGAGATTAGACTTAAACAAGTTTTCAGTAACTTACTTAGCAACGCCATCAAATACCATAACCATGATGACGGACATATTAGAATAGACGTTGAAACTGACCACGATTTCTGTACATTTATGATCAGTGATGATGGACCAGGCATTCCAAAAGAATACCACAAACGCATCTTTGGGCTGTTCGAAACAGTAAATATCACCCCCAAGAAAGAAAGTACAGGTATAGGATTAGCAATTACACAAAAAATTGTCGAAGATAATAGGGGAAAAATTTGGGTAGAGTCTACAATCGGGAACGGGGCTACATTCTATTTTACATGGCCATATAAACATAAATAAACCAATAAGGCCATTTCTAAATTTAAATCATCCAAAACTTTGATTGTCATTCTCGCCCCCATCCCCACCTTCGTGAGGGTAAACTCTTTTAGGCGGGAATGACAAACGTATAATTATTTTTCATAAATGGCCTAATTGCAGTTTAAGCGTACCAAAATATAGTCGGTAGAAATAACGTAGAGGTAGATATGCAATTTTAGGCATGGTTCAAAATGGTAAAAATCATCTTTACAGTTTGTTACAATATTGGGCGACCATGAAGGCCCGCCCCTACAGGAGTAAATTATAGGGGCGTGGCTGTATGCCCGCCCTCAAACTATAAAGATCATTTCGTATAAAATGAACCATGTCCAATTTCACTATCGACAAAACAGATAATAACATGTGGAAATTATACTTAAATTTCATTGATGCAACCTCCAGAAAATTCGCCGTGCCCACCGCACTTGCTGTGGACATTGCCTATATCATCATCGTAACTACGCTCTATGCAAAAGGGGGACCTGCGGCTACAGCTATAGTTCTTCTCCCTGTTGCTGTAGGATCATGGCTGTTCGGTCTAAGAATAGGATTGATACATGCGACTATTCTTATTCTCATTAATATCTTCATCTTCTATATTATGGAAAAGGATATCGCCATAGCTTTAGACTTAATATGGGGTTTTGGATCATTAAGCATTCTTCTCATTGCTACGGTTATGGGGAGTCTGCATAATATGCTTAAACGGATGAAAAATCAAGCCGAAGAGCTAAAACGTGAACAATTAGCATTAGAATCTGAAATTATTGAACATAAATATACTGAAGCTCAACTAGAGAAAAGTAACCAAGCCTTAGACCAATTCGCTTACATCGTCTCACACGACCTCAAAGCCCCTCTTCGCGGCATTGACAATCTTTCTAGCTGGATCGAAGAGGATATGGGCGACAATTTGCCAGAAGAAGTGCAGACGCATCTAAACTTAATGCGCCAGCGTGTACAAAAAATGCATAAATTAATTGATGGTATTCTCAATTATTCACGATCTGGACAAAACAAAGATTCCCACAAATCCGTAGATGCAGGCGTGCTGTTACAGGAAATTGTTGACGAATTACAAGTACCGCCTAATTTCACGATTACCATTGGCAATGACATGCCCAGCCTGTTTACAGAAGAGGTACAGCTAGGACAAGTTTTCAGCAACCTGATTAACAATGCGCTCAAATACCATGATCGGAGTGACGGGCATATTGAGATAAATGCTCAAATAGACGGCGATTTTTATCAGTTTGTTGTCAGTGATGATGGGCCAGGTATTGCTGCCGAGTATCATCAGCATATTTTTGAGCTTTTCCAAACGGCTAACACCCATGATACGATAGAAAGTACAGGTATTGGACTAGCCATCACAAAAAAGATTGTTGAAGAACAGGGAGGCTCCATATGGTTAGAATCATCAATAGGAAATGGAAGTACATTTTCTTTCACATGGCCGCGCAATTCGGTCATTTTATAAGCCTTAATCGTATCTTCTCAATATTCTGGGGAGACTTGACAAATTTTCCTAATGGTACTCGTGTAAAATAAAGTGCTGATGAAATTTGTCAAGTCTTGTCCACGATTTATTGAGAAGATACCCTTAATCGGCAGAGTGCGTAATTACACTAAACCATGATTAATTTGCGGAAGCGTCTAAGCATGCGTGTTAAAATAACATTGATGGTTGTTATTGTTGCTTTAATTAGCAGCACTATCGCCTTCTGGGTCCCCCATATTGGCTTTCAACCAATTGCACAGACTGCTATTCCTAGAATCTTTATTATCACTAGACTAAAGGAAACTGTTCATAGCATACAAGAACAAACTACGTATTATGTGATCTTGGGAGAATCATATGATATGAGTGAGTTTGCAGTTGATCTTGCCGATCTAGAACACCTTCAGGAAGAACTATCCCCATTTACGGATAGGATGAATGTGCAGGCAGCTAATCTTGTAATACTATTTGAACAAGCTGATAAAATTGGCTTAAAATCGCAAGAAGTTATCAGCGTACATCAGCAGACTCTCGACTCTGGCAGTAGTGAAACTGACCCACAAACACTCCAGTTGCTTGATGAACTCACGATCTTAAATGCTGAGTTTGAGGAGATTACGGATGCTATTCGTGATCAAACAAGGCAAGATATTCAGGAGCAGGTGCGAAGGGTTGGCACCTCAATTATAATTTCTTCCATCTTAATTTTAATTGGGGCAATTTCATTTGGGCTGTTTTCCACTAATAAAATTGTGATACAGCCAATGAGTAAACTTGTCGCTTATGCACAAAAATTGGGCGATGGTGATTTATCTGTTCGTATTCGTACAGATGATCAGAATGAGATCAATAAGCTGGGGAGTACGCTTAATGATATGGCGGCACAACTCCAACAAAGCATGCATGAAGCGGCCGCTCAAATTGATGAATTACGCCGAACTGAGTCCAATTTAGAGGCGGCTAATCTGGAATTAGAACAGTTTGCTTATGTGGCTGCACATGACTTAAAATCTCCATTGCGTGCAATTGCTAATCTTGCTGGATGGTTGGAAGAAGATTTAGATGAGGACGCATTGACCGATGAGACACGTAGATATTTGCAACTATTGCATTCCCGCATACGACGTATGGAAGGTCTAATTGATGGCTTGCGTTCTTATTCTCATAGCGGCCGCATAGATGTTAAGATAGAAACGGCCGATACTGCAAAAATTGTACATGAACTTATCAACGTTCTTACCACCCCTGATAAGTTTGTTCTAAATGTTCAACCTAAGATGCCTGTATTTGATACCTATCGGCAAAATTTAGAACAAGTCTTCTTTCAACTTCTCAGCAATGCTATCAAACACCACCACCTTCCTACAGGAAAAATCGACGTTACATGGCAGAGCGATGATGATTTTTATATATTTAGAATTGGTGATGACGGGCCTGGCATTGCACCCGAGTACCATAAAAAAGTATTTACTATTTTTCAAACCCTAGAGGCCCGCGATAAATTTGAGAGTGTAGGATTGGGGCTACCGCTAGTTAAAAAACTGGTGAATAGTTATGGTGGGCAGGTTTTCTTAGAACTGGTTGAGGGTAATGGCACCACAGTTCAATTTACATGGCCGAAAAAAAATAATGTGAAGCCAGTTTAGATAAATACCTAAAATCAGGTATTCGTGATGATGTGACTGTTTGATTTTTTGATCAGAAGCAGGAAAGAGATATGAATAGAAACGATATTAGTATCATGTTAGTGGACGATGATGAGGTTGATGTAATGAGTGTCGTCCGTGCTTTCAAAAAATTAAATATCACATATCCTTTGCATATTGCCAACAATGGCGTGGAGGCTTTAGCCATGTTGCGCGGTGAAGGACAGCCGAAAGTTTCTCCAAATGCCATATTGCTTGATTTGAATATGCCCAGAATGGGTGGACTTGAATTTTTGGAGCATGTGCGGGATGATTCTGAATTACGGTCTATCGCAATAATTATCTTGACAACGTCTAATGATGAGCAAGATCGTGTACAGGCGTATGATTTTAATGTGGCTGGATATATTGTTAAGCCTGTGACCCCATCCAGCTTTGTAGAAGCAATGGTAACTTTTAATAAATATTGGACATTAAGTGAAACAGCGTAATGGGACCAATGTATATGGGTATCGTGTTGGCAACCATTGTAGGAAATGATCCCCGATAGTTTAGGGTGATTGCAACCTCCAAATCGCACTGTTAAATTCTAAATTTACACTGTTTTTAGCAGCTCTGCAATTGACATAACATGTGAATTGCGGGGAATTTATGCGTTATGATTGTCGTGATCGTTTTCTTCGATTCTCGATCACGAAAACGATCACGATCACGAATTAAGGCGAGGTTGCAATCGCCCTACCCGATAGTTTGATTAAGCGAATAGTTTTGATTACAATTGGTTAAAGTAGTGATTGTACCCAAATCAATGAAGAGCCTTATTATGTCTAAAGAGATAAAAAATATTTTAGTTGTTGATGATGATATTGTAGACGTGATGGCTGTGCGGAGGCTGTTTAAGCGATTTAACATGGGTGATAATTATATGCTACATTCAGCTGAGAATGGGCAGGAGGCGTTAGATAAATTGCGTGGCAATGGGTATCCAGCTATTGTACCAATTCCGCGTGTTATTTTGCTTGATCTTAATATGCCTAAAATGAACGGCTTTGAATTTTTGGAAGAGATGCGTGCTGATCCTAATTTGAAGCATATCAAAGTTATCGTTTTAACTACATCAGATGCTGAGCGGGACCGCACGCACGCATATAAATCAAATGTAGCCGGCTATATTATTAAGCCGATCACGCTCATTCAATTTATAGATGCTATTACTACATTCAGTCGTTATTAGAGAGTGAGGGTTTATTCTTCCAAATTATTACGTCTGTTTCAGCCCCTGTTTTTTATATTTTTATCCATAGCTCTAAATAGGGTGGAGCTATGGCGATGAAATGTTCCCAACTGCCTGCTTCTGCTTCTATATCAGGGGCATGACTGCCAGTTGTTTCCCATAATTGTAGTAATGTAAATTTACGTTTGATGAGCGCATTGAGTATTCTGCTTAATGTGTGATGGGACTCTTTTGGCCCGGCAACAGGGTGTTTACGGCCGTCTCTCCCCTCCACTGCCCATGTCAACTCATCAACCCATAACTCCGATCTATTGGTATCATAGGGGTGATGGATCGCGTATCCATCACCGCACCAGTTTTCGCCATCTATGCCGGCGCGGAATGGATTGCTGAACGAAAGGCGATACAGGCCGTATGCGCGTAATACGCGGAAAACTTCTTCAAATACAGGCTTGTGATTGGGGATCCTTTTGTTTTGGCAAATCATATTGGAAGGTAGTGAATGTTTGATCTACGCTGAAACGGGGATGATGAGTATGTGTAGTGCTGGCAAACGGCCGTATCATATTTATTTTACTCGTCGTTTCCATTAGATACGGACGGCCGTTCTGCCAAAATGTCACCCACGCATGATTGATGGGTGGTATTGTCTTATGGTTTACCCCCTCCCCATTATGATGCCCCGTCACGAACTCCGCTTTTATCCCCAGATTAACCAATTGCCGCCACGCCCATAGCGCATGATCTTCACAATCCCCTTGTCGAGATTTACCAAATTCAACTGGATGTAGCCAATGATCCTCTTTCCCAAATTGTTCGGAATCAGCCCGATAGACGCACCCTTTTAACCATTTTTCAATATCTTGTATATTCTCCACTTGTACATTGCACTCTTGTTCAAAATAGGTGGCGAACGGCCGATCTGAGCCAGAACCAAACTGTTGATACGGAACAGTAGTTACACGTTTGTTTTCAATGGGAACGATAGCGTACATGTCATTTAGCAGTAGCAAAAAATCGGAATACGATTGTGCCATCCATCCTTGCTGGATCCGTAAATCATCCGCATTGGCAAAAACAAAAACGAGATCATGGCGCGAATGTTTCACCTGTTTAATTATGTAATAGACTAGTTCTAAGCGTATCTCAAGAAGCTGCTGTGGATCATAGCGGTGATGGTGGAATAGCGTGCGCGTTTCTATTTTTTCAGCGGTGAATGTTACCGAAAGCAGCATAGTCACGAGTTGCTTTTTGAGCAAAACAGCACCAATCGCCCCCATAAACAGGCTGATAAATGTGATAATAAAATCTACTCCCTTGACCCCCTGCATGATGATGAGGTAGACAGACCCCCCTCCAAAAGCAAGCATGAAAAAGGTTAGAAAGGCGGCTTTGCTTAGATGGATGGAACTAATGGTTAGGCAGATACGGGGTGTTACGCGAGGGATCTGCGGACTGCGCTGATATAAAGTATGTAAAAAAATGGAATATCCCTGCAAACGGCCGTCTATCCTCACAATTCCATCATCCGTATGCAGCAGTATCCACCTTCGCTTGAGTTGCACGTTGTTGATATGGGCATAAAAAATATGACGCTGATGGAATCGACTGCGAATAGAGATGGTTTCATCTGCCAATGTGATGATTACCGACATGAGCAGCAAGCTATACACGCCGTAGCTGACCGTTGGAATGGCGACAATGAGGGCTGTAAGAAAAAGGAACCCGCGTACAGGGGTGAAAGAAATGGCATAAACGGCCGTTGCCCCCAAAAACAAGCTCGCCATCACTGCACGAACAGCCCAATCAATCGCCATACTTGTCGGATACTCGAAGGTCAATCGCTCATTCATGCGTATATGATACGGGTTCATTATGGAGAGCGCAAAAACGGCGATTGGATACAAATCCAATCGCCGTTTTATCACACATAAAATTGCAAAGCTGCTGATTTATTGTAGCTACCCAGCCCTTGTCCAAATTAACCACAAAGACACGAAGAACATAAACTTTTTTAAGATTTTCTTGTATCTTCTCAATAAGTCGTGGACAAGACTTGACAAATTTCATCAGCACTTTATTCTACACGAGTACCATTAGGAAAATTTGTCAAGTCTCCCAGAATACTGAGAAGATACATTTTCTTTGTGATCTTTGCTTCGTAACATCTCAATATTTCGGGGTGAGTACAACAAATTGCGTCAGTCGAGTCAATTTGTTCTTTTCCAAATCTGCTGTACTCATGCCCCCAATTTTTTGAGAAGATACTTTGCTTCTTTGTGGTGAAATAATTGATAGGCTAAGTAGTTACGATTTATTCAGCCGCCTCTTGATTAGGAATAGTCAACTCTTGCCCAACATAAATATAATATGGCGGTTGGATATTATTCTCCTCAGCGATGAGTGTCCACTCCAATCCGTAGGAAAGACCGATGCGGTACAGATTGTCACATGCGTTTACACTGTATTTTGCGCCAGTGGCAACGGGATTGTTAGGCGGTTCGCAGGTGGCGGGATTAGCAAGAACGGCGGCTTCTGCGGCGGGAGCAGCTTCCTCGACAGCGGGGGTAGCTTCTTCAACAGTAGGGGCGGCTTCAACAACAGGAGCGGCTTCTTCGGCGGGGGCGGCTTCCTCAACAACAGGAGCGGCTTCCTCAACAGCGGGAGCGGCTTCCTCAACAGCGGGAGCAGCTTCCTCAACAGCGGGAGCAGCTTCCTCAACAGCGGGAGCGGCTTCCTCAACAACAGGAGCAGCTTCCTCAACAGCGGGAGCGGCTTCCTCAACAACAGGAGCGGCTTCCTCAACAACAGGAGCGGCTTCCTCAACAACAGGAGCTTCATCTTTGCCGCCAATAAGGCTGCATGAAACTGCGCTGAGGCTGATAAAAATAGTAATTAGGACAATCATTAACAAACGTGAACGTTTCATCGGACTTTCTCCTCAATAAATTATATGCGAAAACGGCCGTTTCTCGACCAATTTCATGTCTATACCTCTTCAATTAGACATAACATACCATGTCGTGGGGAGCGTGCAAGTTTGCAGGTTTGCAGGTGTGCAAGTATGCACACCTGCCACATGCAAACATGCAAACTTGCCGCATGCCCCCTATAATCCCCCCATGTTAATTCTAACCCACGAGAACGGTGATTTTGATGCGGTGGCCTCTTTGTTGGCGGCGCATAAATTATATCCAAACGGCCGTCCATTACTGCCCCGTCGCGTCAACCATAATGTTGAGCAATTTTTGGCCTTATATTGGGACATTTTCCCCTTTTTGCGCCCGACAGAGTGGAAGCGGCAGCGAGTAGAGCGGCTCATTTTAGTGGATACACAACATATCACGGTCGTTCGCGGTTTGATTTCCGAGCCGCAGGTTCAGGTTTTTGATCACCATGAGCCAAAAGAGGCGCGGAAGAAGTGGGCCTATTGCATTGAGCCGCTAGGCGCGGCGACGACGCTGTTGGTCGAGAAGATCAAAGCGGCCGGGCTATCCATCACCCCCGAAGAGGCGACCCTCTTTTTGCTGGGCATCCATGAAGATACAGGATCGTTGACCTATGCGGCGACGACAGCGCGAGATGCGCGGGCGGCGGCGTGGCTGATGGAACAAGGCGCGCTGCAAGCCGCCCTGCTCCGCTATTTGCGGATACCGTTTACCGATATACAGCGAGAGTTATACGCGCAATTGCTCAAAAATGTGCGCTGGTTGGAGATTGGCGGCCAGATAATCGCGTTGACAACAGCCGTCGCTCCCCCCGCCTTTGACGAACAAATTTCCCCCATCGCCCATCGGCTGCGCGATGTACTTCAATCAGCCGCCCTGTTTGTGCTGGTAAAGATGGGCAGTCAAAATGTGCAATTAGTCGCTCGCAGCCGCAGTAAGCAGGTTGACGCGGCCGTCGTGGCGCGGGCGATGGGCGGCGGCGGCCATAAACAGGCGGCGGCGGCCAATATCGACTCCCCCTCATTAACGGCCGTCTCTGCCCAAATCGAATCCATCTTGCCGAACGCCGTCACCCCGATCAGCACCGTCGCCGATTTGATGTCCTATGGAAACGTGCATACGATTTCAGCGACAGCGACCATCGCTCAGGCGGATGCGCTGGGGCAAAAAATGGGGCATGAAGGGTATCCCGTGATTGATATGCAACACGGCCGTCTCGTCGGCCTGCTCACCCGTCGCGCGATTGATCGGGCGATGGCGCATAAATACGGAGATCGAACAGTGCGGACGATTATGCAGGCCGGGCGGGTGACGGTGCTGGAAACGGATTCCGTCGAGCGGGTGCAACAGTTGATGGTATCCGAAAAATGGGGGCAAATCCCCGTCGTCACAGCGGAACAGGATATGCCACTTGTCGGCATCGTCACCCGTACCGATCTATTGACCCATCTCTTCCAGCCCAAATCAGACACGGCCGTCAGTATGCGCCGCCTGCTCGAAAGCCAATTTTCGCCCCCCCTTTGGCAAATGGCGTTGGCAATCGGGCAAATGGCGGCCGAATTGCACCTGCCGCTCTACTTTGTCGGCGGGCTGGTACGGGACGCGCTGATGCACAAATCGCCGACCGATTTGGATATGGTGGTAGAAGGGGACGCGATTCTGCTGGCATTGTCGCTGCAAAAAAAGTATGGCGGTCACGCCCACGTTCACGAGCGGTTTGGGACGGCAAAATGGAGTTTGGACACGGCCGTTTGGCAAAAAATCGGTACAGATGAAAATGGTACACAGATTGAACCGATGAACACGGACAAAGACAGGAAAAATCAGCGTTCATCTGTCCAATCCGTGTACGACGACTTGCCCGATTCGATTGATTTTATCACCGCGCGGGCAGAATTTTATGATAAGCCGACCGCCCTGCCCGAAGTGGAGAGCGGATCGATTAAATCAGATTTGCATAGGCGCGATTTTACGATCAATACATTGGCCGTGCGGCTGGACGGCGCACATCTGGGCGAATTGATTGATTTTTACAACGGCCGTTACGACCTCAAAAACAAAACGCTCCGCGTCCTGCACAGCCTCAGCTTTGTGGATGACCCAACCCGCATTTTGCGTGGTTTGCGGCTGGAACAGCGGCTTAATTTCCACTTCGATCCGCGCACAAAAGAGCTGCTGAACAGCAGCTTGTCACTATTGGGGCGGCTGTCCGGCGCGCGGATTCGGCATGAGATTGAGCTGGCTTTACTGGAGAAAAATCCAGCCAAAGTGATGAACCGCTTCGGCGCGGCGGGCGCATTGGCGCATATTTCGCCGACGCTCTATTGGCACTCATCAGCAAAAACGGCGATGGAGCGGCTGGCGGCATTACAACAAGATGCAGTTTGGGGAAAAATCGCCTCATCTGCGCCCGCGCTGCTCACCCGTTTTGGCGTGTGGATGCTCTCTCTGCAAGCGGACACGCAAGCGGAGGGGATGGATCGGCTGATGGTGCGGAACTCCACGCGGGCTGTCGTGGACGGGGCGGTGGCGGCGATGGCCGCGTTGGAATCGCTGCCAGAAGCGGCGGCGGCGAGTGTGGTTGAACGGGCGTTACGGCCGTTTAAGCCGCCGTCTCTACTCATCGTCCGTGCCGTGCTGGGGAGGTCCCCCCTGCTAGATCGATATTATGGCGAGTGGCGATTGGTGCAAACGGCCGTTGACGGGCGCGACATCCGCAAACTCGGCCTGCCGCCCGGCCCCGCTTACGGCCAAATTTTGGAGCGGTTGCGAGGGGAACGGTTAGACGGCCGTGTGCAAACGGATGGTGAAGAGCTGGCCTTATTGCAACGCTTGGCTGCCGATATTTTGGGGCAGACAGGGCGACCCAGCGAGCCGCCCCTACAGAATGATCCCCCGTAGGGGCGACTCACTGAGTCACCCGCCCATTTAGAGAACAATAACATTGAGAAAAGGAATAAAACGACACTGTTTTTTGCTGGCCGCGCTCGCCCTTGCCGTTTTGGCCGCTTGGCCGCTCCTTTCGGCCAATGGGCTGTTGAACACGCGCGGCGGCGGAGACAGCCCGTTTCTGTTGCAGCGATTACACCAATTGACAACGGCTGTTGCCGATGGTCACTTCCCCGTCCGTTGGATGCCTGATGCCAATTATGGGTATGGCTACCCCTTTTATAATTTTTACGCCCCGCTTTCTATCTATATCACGGCCGTTTTTCGCTTAATCGGCTTCTCCTTCACCCGATCCATTCAACTTTCCCAACTGGCAGGCTTTATTGTGGCCGCATGGGGGATATTTGCTTTGAGCGAGCGATGGTTCCGCAGCCGATGGGCGGCCTTTTTGTCCGCCGCCGCTTATACGACCGCGCCATTTCACCTCGTCAACATCTATGTGCGCGGCGATTCGCTCGCCGAATTTTGGGCGATGGCGTTCTATCCGCTACTCATTTTGGCCGTTGACCGCCTGTTTGATGCCCGCCCCGCCCAGCGCAAAAGCCGGCTCGCCCTTCTCGCCCTCGCCTACGCCGCGCTTATTCTCAGCCATAATATCTCGGCTCTCATCTTCTCTCCCTTTTTGCTCCTCTATATCCTTCTCCGTTTTGTTCCATCCCGCCGTAAATTGGCCGATTTGCAGGCTCCTGTCTTGGCTCTCCTGCTCGCCTTCGCCCTTGCGGCGTGGTTTTTTGTGCCGGCGATGATGGAAAAAACGGCCGTTCAACTCGCCCCCGTCACGCAGGGATATTTCCATTTTAGCCGCCATTTCCGCGCCGCCGATCTGGTGCAGAGGGGGCTGCTTTTTGAGTATAACCCCGATGGCGGCATCGCTTTTCGTATGGGGCTGATCCAGTTTTTGAGTATCGCCGCCGGCTCCGCAGCCCTGTTGCGGGCAGGGCGGAAGCGCAAAACAGGGCAGCCGGTGATTGCGTTTATTTTGCTCACATTTGCTATCAGTACTTTTATGATTTTGCCGCTTTCGACGCTGTTATGGGAACATTTGCCCTTGTTATCCTTCACTCAATTTCCGTGGCGGTTTCTTTCGGTACAGGCGTTTGCGGGGGCGGCGGCCGTCGGCGCATTGGGCTTGCTGCCCCGTCCCCGCGTGGTTGTGCCTCTGTTGACGGGGCTGCTGTTTATGGCTGCTTTTGGCGGTTTGCGGGTTGACCATTTGGCGTTGAGTGACGCGGATGTGACGGCCGTTCATCTGGCGCAGTACGAATGGTTCACGGGCAATATCGGCAGCACCGTCAGCGCGGAGTATCTGCCTGCGGGACTGCACCCGCGCCCGTATACGAGCGCGTGGCTCAATCGGGGCGAGCGGGACGCGGCGGTGACTTTGCATGGTGACGCAGAAATTCGCATAGTGAACAGGGGGGCGGTACGGCAGGAGTGGGCGGTAACGGCCGTCACCCCCGCCGCGATCCAGTTGCCAACGCTCAATTGGATGGGATGGGAGGCGCGGATTGACGGCCGTTTGGCTCCCATCACCCCCGCCGCCAACGGCCTCATCACCCTTGACGTGCCGACAGGGACGCATACCGTGAGCCTGCGCCTGCGTCGCACCCCGATCCAATTGGCGGCTGAACTATTCTCCCTTTTTGCCTTTTTACTGACAGGATGGCTGCTCCGTCCGTCAAAAAAGTGGGCGGGGCGGGGATATGTTTTACCCGTGTTGGCCGTTTTGGCGGCAATGACGGCGATTGTGCGCTTGCGGCCTTCGCCGCCGCCGCCGCCGTTGATGGCTGAGCCGCTGACGGCCGATTTTGCCCAGATGGGGTATTTTCATCACGATGTCGGCGGCACGCTGTTTGACAATGGGGCGATATTGACCGCGTATACGTATACGCCGCCCGCCGACGGGGAGACGCAGGTGACGATCAGGTTGGAATGGGCGCGTCTGCCATCGGCGCAAACGATGGTGACGCTGGCGTTGGGAACGCCGTCAATCGCGCGGCCTGCTTTTGAGCCGGCCGCCCAACCGCTCTTGAGCCAATCACGGCCGATGGCTGAACAGATGGTTTTTCGTTTTGATACCGCCTCTATGCCGTTTTCGCTCTTTGTGCCGCAGCTACAGGTGGAGGGCAGTGTGTCGTTGACTCCATCCGGCCAAAAGCGGGGGGAGTTGTATTTACGGCCGTTACTGTTTTTTGCGGATGGGTTGATGGCGGAGGAAGGGGGACGGCCGTTGGCTGTGCGGGCGATCTCTGCTGTTCAAAATCTGTATGGCGAGCAAGGGCAACGGGGGAATATAACTGTCGCCCTGGAGTGGTTTACGGAACGGCCGTCAGCCGTGAATTATAACGTCTCCCTGAGGCTCGTTGATGCGAATGGAAAGGATGTATCCCAGTGGGACGGGCAGCCCGGTTATGGCTTTCAGCCGAGCAGTTTGTGGCAGGCGGGCGTGTGGATGCCCGATCAAATAACGCTGCCTTTGCCGTCTCCATCATCCTCACCGCCGTATGCGCTCGTCGCCCATTTGTACGATGTCACCAAAGCGGACGATTTGCTGATCGGCCGTTTGGGCGTGTTGGATGGGGAAGGGGGATTTGTTGTGCATCAACCTGCGTTTGAACTGCCTGAGGGGATGGATACTGTGTATGAAGATGTCATCTTTTATGAGGATGGGCAGCCGCTCATTCAATTGCGCGGGACAGATGTGGAGAGAAGTGGGGATGGGCGGTTGATTGTGCGTTTGTATTGGGAAATGTTGGCGGAAACGGCCGTTTCCTACACCCGTTTTGTCCATCTTTCCCATGAAGGAGAGCCGCCCATCGCCCAAAATGACGGCTTGCCCATGCAAAATAGCTATCCCACCAGCCAATGGCAAGCTGGTGAAATTGTGACGGATGAAGTTACATTACCTGCCCATGACGGGTACGCGCTCACTACCGGTTTTTACCAAAATTTAGACGGCCGTTGGCTCCGTCTGCAAACCAAAGAGAGTGATTTGTTTATCATTCAGGAATAATGCGAAATCTATGGACAGTACCTTTTATATGTAAAATGAGAAGTAAGGAACGAGGATTTATTTAACTACCAAAGTTGTCATTCCCCCATGAAGATGGGGGAATGACAACTTGAAGTTCTGCAAGTTATTAAATCCTCGTTTTTAAGTGGTCACTCTGTATCTTCTCAAAAAATTGGGGACAAGACTTGACAAATTTTATCAGCACTTTATTTTACACGAGTATCATTAGGAAAATTTGTCAAGTCTCCCTAGAATACTGAGAAGATACAATAAAAAATCTGTGCAATCAGTGTCCCGTTTTAATTAGGGAAGTGATCGCTTACAATGAGAAACTATTATGCTGGATTTTATCACCCAACATCGTTCGATCCGTCGTTATAAAGCTGACCCCGTGCCAGAAGCGTTGCTGACAGAGATATTGGAGGCGGGTATCCGCGCTTCTTCGTCTGGAAATATGCAAAGCTATTCGATCATCATCACCCGCGATGCGGCGTTGCGGCAGCGGCTGCTGGAGCCGCATATGCAGCAACGGATGGTGGTGGAAGCTCCCGTTCTGCTCACATTCTGCGCCGATTTTAATCGGATGCGGCGATGGCTGGCGATTAATGAGGCGGCTGATGGGTTTGATAATTTTATGAGCTTTATGGTGGCGGCGATTGATGCGGTCTTGGTGTCGCAAAATGTGGCGTTGGCGGCGGAGGCGCACGGGCTGGGCATCTGTTATATGGGCAGCACATTGGCAAATGGGGATCAGATTGGGGAAATTTTGGAATTACCAACGGCCGTTTTTCCCGTTGTCGGGTTCTCGTTAGGCTATCCTGACGAGTCCCCCAATTTGCGCGACCGTCTGCCGCTGGATGGTCTCATCCACCAAGAAACGTATCAGCAGTACAGCGACGAACGGATCGCCGATATTTATCGTGAGCGGGAGACGAAGGGATGGAAGCGGTATATGAGTGTGCCCCGTTTACGCAAATTGGTTGAGGAGTCTGATGTGCAAAATTTGGCGCAATTGTACAGCGAATTGAAATATAGCCGCGAATCTCATCAACAGTTTTCGCAAACGGTGCTAACTTATTTGCAAAAGCAGGGGTTTATGGAGAATGGGGGGTAATGGGACGCAGATTCTCAGAATTCTTAGGCCATTTCTAAACTTAAATCATCCAAAACTTTGATTGTCATTCCCGCCCCCATCCCCACCTTCGTGAGGACGGGGGAATGACAAACGTATACTTATTTGTAACTACTCAGCCCTTGTCCAAATTAACTACAAAGACACGAAGAACATAAAGTGTTTTAAGATTTTCTTTGTGATCTTTGCTTCGTAACATCTCAATATTTCGGGGTGAGTACAACAAATTAAGAAAGGAACACATTGCGTCAGTCGGGTCAATCTGTTCTTTTCCAAATCTGCTGTACTCATGTCCCCACTTTTTTGAGAAGATACTTTGCTTCTTTGTGGTGAAATAATTGATATGCTGAGGGGTGCATTCCCATAGTGTGACATATTGATAATAAAAG